>JBFJZQ010000010.1:0-23280 GCA_041622015.1 Oleiphilaceae bacterium | reverse complement strand
TTCAAGGTATTTCGATTGTTCCAATGTCCGAAAAAAAGCTCAGGGAACGTTACTTATTGTGTATAGGATGTGCTTGCGCACCGAAGTTTAGTGTTCAAATCATGGTGCGCAAGCACATATATGGCTAAATCGCTATACTTCGACATGCTTGGTGAAGTTTTTCGCCTCGATATCGCCTATTCAAAGCGGCATTATTTTGTCAAAAAATATCCGCTTATCCTTGTTTCATCAAGATCATCATCATGCCTTACTGACTAAGCTATTGATAAATAGAGCCCTTCTCTCATTTTACGAGTAGGCTTAATTTATGCATGACTCTCTAAAACCCTTCTGGGGGTGTTAGAAATTTGTCACAAGGGTCTTGTTATGAAGTTAGCCAAGTTTTCCAATTTTATAGGTGTGTTTGCCGGAGTTCTTTTTTTAGTGCTAGCCATTGGTTTTTCAGCCGATGAGCCAATGGCATTCATTAATTTGCCAGGCTTATTGATTGTCTTAGGTGGAACGATGACCGCGATGCTGGTCAGCTTTCCATTGAAAGAAGTGCTTGCAGCCTTAAAACAAGGCCGGGTCGTGACAGAACCTTTAAATCGGGACTTCACCAGAGAAACGAAACAAATTCTTCATTTTGCAACGCTTTGGTTTCGAAACCAATATGCGATGATCGATAGAGACTTGGAAAGACTGGACAATCCCTTCTTAAAGAAAGGACTTCAGATGGTCAGAGATAAGCAATCAAGTGAAGATGTAATGTCTTTATTGAATTGGAGTATTTCTCAAATACGAGCAAAAGAGTCTTCGGTGATTAATATATTCCGTTCAATGGCTACCTTTGCGCCAGCATTTGGTATGGTCGGCTCCTTAGTTGGCTTAGTCAATATGTTGCAGACCATCGAAACCGGAAATCTTAGTGCCGTTTCTTCCGATATGGGAATTGCCTTGGTCACTACTTTTTATGGTTTATTGTTAGCTAATTTAGTATTCAAGCCCATTGCGACCAAATTAGAACAACGACGTCACCTAAAAATTATCCAATTAACCATGATGGCTGAAGGTGTGGCGCTCATTCAGCAGCAAAGAACACCTTCTGCTATTAGAGATGTATTAGTTAGTTTTATGGTGGAGCAAGAAAGTTCCCCGATTGTAAAATCAGCTAGCCCTCTGATGACCAAATATAGCGTTTAGTTATTTTTGAGTGGGTTTTGTTTGAATTTGAGGTAAAACAATGTCAAGTCGTCCATCAATGAGTGTGCATAATCTGGTTTCGGAATTTGAATCGGTAAACGATGAAAGCTGGATGACCAGTTATATCGATGTTTTTGTTTTAATGACAAGTATCTTTGTGGTTTTATTTATGATGAATAAGCCCGGGAAAACTGTTCAAGAAACTGCAGTAACCGTGCTTGAGCCTGTCATTAATTTATCTGATGAAGCGCTGCTGGATTTAGTGCAGCCCAACTACGTTTGGGCTCAAAAAATCAAAAGTACCATTGCTGAAAATGAATTGGCGACGCATATTTCTTTTATTGAAAATAGTGAATTTTCAGAGCTAGAAATTCGTTCTCAAGTACTGTTTAATTCAGGGGCGGCTAGTTTGGCGCGTTCAGGGGAATCATTACTCGAAAAGTTAGTGCCGGTTTTATTAGCGACTGACGGTTTAATTTTTATTGAAGGTCATACTGACAACTTACCTATTCAATCAGAAGCGTATGCGTCAAATTGGGAATTAGCATCCGCGCGAGCAACTGAAGTTTTACAGTTTTTTGTTTTGGAGGGTGTCCCGAAAGACAAGCTTCGGGCGGTAAGTTTTGGCGATACTAAACCGCTTGTTGCCAATGATAGCGATGTTAATAGACAGAAGAATCGTCGTGTGAATATTCTGCTACAAAGTCCTTCTCGTTAGTTGAAAGCAACTATTGGTTAGCTGAGGTTGCTTTCTTAAATCGCAGACAAAAAAATACCCGCCAATAAGACGGGTATAAGATTCGACTGTTAGGGGGTTAAACTAACAGTGTTGTCTAAACTAAAATTAAGCTGTCGCTTCTTCAACTTTCGCTGCTGCGTTGTTAACTGCTTTAGTAGCTGCTTCTTTAGCAGAAGTTGCTTTTTTCTTAGCAGTAGCAGTAGTTTTCTTAACAGCTGCTTTTGCTTTAGCAGTAGTTGATTCGTCTTTTTCGATTTTAGAGATAAGGTCTGCAGTGTAATCAGCAACGATCTTGTTGATTTCACGAGCTTTGCTATAAGCAATGCCAGCTACTTCATCGTGCTTAGCTTTAACAGTGTCTAACTTGTATAGCTTTTCGATATATTCGAAAGAAGCTGCAGCGATCGCTTTGTGCTGTTCTTCAACAGTAGAGATAGCTTTAGCAACGATGTCTTGAACTTGTTCTTGGTAAGTTTTGATAGTACCCATGATAATTTCCTTTTGCGTTCTTGGATTTAGTGAATCAATACGTGACAATTTCAGGCTTGTTTTGATTCACTATATGTTGAAGTCAGGATGAACAATACGCGTATAAATTAGAGTATTCATACTAAGCTTTTGCTCATTTTCACTTTTTTGCCCAACATTAAGAAAGTTTCACCATTTAAATATTACCCAACTTGGTACCAACATCTGAGAGCGGTCTTCTCTGATCCAGGCATTCCCATCTTGAGGGACTAAGTAATAAGTGGGTCCAACCTCGGGTACAACTTTTATTTCTTTTAAAATTCCATTGACCCGGTATTCATAAAAGGTTTCTTTCGCCTCTCGGCGGATGGTTATTTGAGGCTCTACCGGCAGAGCGGCTTCTTTAGCAAAAGCTGCATGCGTAAACATGAAAGAAGAAGAAAGGAGAGTCAGAATAATTAAATAAGCGCGCATGGTAATTCCTTGTTTAGTGTTGGGCAGATTTTCCTTACTATATCACCCTAATTTTTAGCTTCCTACTCATGCGTTTCATGAAGAAAATAACAAGGGTGACTTCCGCTTATGACAACAGATACTCTCACGACATCAGATGGTTTTAATTTAGCACCGACTATCTTAGTGGATGGATCGTCTTACTTGTTTCGTGCTTTTCATGGCTTACCGCCTTTGCTTAACTCGAAAGGTCACCCTACGGGCGCGATCAAAGGGGTAATTAGTATGCTTAAGCGTATCCCTCAAGATTACCCCGGTTCCAATGTGATTGTGATTTTTGATGCCAAAGGCAAGAATTTTCGGCATGACTTGTTTCCGGAATACAAAGCTAATCGCCCGCCTATGCCAGATGATTTACGCTGCCAGATTGAACCCATACACCAAATTATTAAAGCAATGGGCTTTCCGCTGTTAATTGTTCCCGATGTTGAAGCGGATGATGTGATTGGCGTGCTTGCCAATGAAGCGACCCATAATAAGCGAGAAGTAATCATCTCTACAGGTGATAAGGATATGGCGCAGCTTGTGACCGAGCATGTCACCTTAGTGAACACCATGACCGATAGCAAAATGGATATTGACGGCGTTAAAGAAAAATTTGGTGTTCGTCCAGATCAAATTATTGACTACTTGGCCTTAATCGGTGACACCGTCGATAACATACCCGGTGTGCCAAAATGTGGGCCAAAAACCGCCGTAAAATGGTTAGCACAGTACGAAAGTCTTGAAGGCGTTATTCAAAATGCTCATGAAATAAAAGGCAAGGTAGGCGAATATCTTCGTGAGAGCATACCTTTTTTACCCTTGTCATATGAACTAGCCACCATCAAAACGGATCTGGAATTGCCACAGAAGTTACACGAGATCGAACATGATGCGGAAGACACAAACACTTTACTTACCTTATTCAAAGAATATGAATTCCGAACTTGGATTACCGCGCTCGAAAAAGACGGCTCCTTTACCCGGGATCATTCAGCAAACTCTTTCGCGGCAAATGATCAGCAAACAGCGGAAGTTGCATCAGATGAACCCGACGTAGATTACCAAACCATTCTCACGGAAACAGAGTTTAATCATTGGCTAGAAAAATTAAAGTCATCGAGCCTGTTTGCCTTCGATACTGAAACCACCAGCTTAAAATATATGGAAGCCGAAATCGTCGGCGTGTCATTTGCAGTGGATGAAGGTTGTGCCGCCTATGTGCCGGTAGCGCATGACTATTTAGATGCCCCGGAACAGCTAGACAGAAATTGGGTGTTAGCACAATTAAAACCCATTCTAGAAAATGATGAGATTAAGAAAGTCGGTCAAAACCTCAAATACGATAAGAATGTACTATTCAATCACGGTATCGACTTGCGGGGTATCGAGCACGACACCATGATCGAATCGTATGTCTTGAATTCCACATCGAATCGACATGATATGGATACCTTGGCTGAAACACATTTAGACAAACAAACTATTCACTTTGAAGATATTGCCGGTAAAGGCGCCAAGCAATTAACCTTTAACCAAATAGCCGTAGAAACCGCCGCACCCTATGCCGCGGAAGATGCCGATATTACACTGCGCTTGCATCATGTTTTGTACCCAAAACTTCAAGAGCACGCGGGCTTATTGAAGGTGTATCAAGAAATCGACCTACCACTTGTACCCTTGATCTCTAAAATTGAACGCACCGGCGCGGTTGTCGATGCCCATCTCTTAGGACAACAAAGTCAGGATTTAGCACAGCGAATTGTTGAGCTCGAACGCCAAGCCTATGACCTGGCAGGGGAAGAATTTAACTTAAGTTCACCCAAACAATTACAGGTAATTTTCTTTGAAAAGCTGGGTTTACCGGTGATCAAAAAAACCCCGAAAGGGCAGCCGTCCACCGCAGAGCCAATCTTGCAGGAGCTGGCGCTAGATTACCCTCTACCAAAGGTAATTCTCGAACACCGAAGCTTGGCAAAACTGAAAACTACCTATACCGATAAATTACCGCTATTGATCAACCCCTCGACGGGACGAATCCATACTTCTTATCATCAAGCGGTCACGGCAACGGGGCGTTTATCCTCCAGTGACCCAAATTTACAAAACATTCCGATTCGAAGTGAAGAGGGCAGACGTATTCGTCAGGCCTTTGTCGCACCCAAAGGCTACAAATTAATTGCGGCCGATTATTCGCAAATAGAGCTGCGTATCATGGCGCATTTATCTCAGGATAAAGGCTTGTTAACCGCTTTCTCGAAAGGGGAAGATGTACATAAAGCCACCGCGGCAGAAGTTTTTGATGTTGCACTCGAAGACGTAACGAGCGATCAGCGTCGAAAAGCCAAAGCAATTAACTTCGGTCTCATTTATGGTATGTCTGCCTTTGGTTTAGCCAAGCAAATAAAAGTTGCGCGGCATGAAGCCCAGCAATATATAGAGCGTTATTTTGAACGTTATCCGGGTGTGCTTTCCTATATGGATAGAATTCGGGCGCAAGCGCATGAAGATGGTTTTGTGGAAACGGTTTTTGGTCGCCGCCTCTATCTACCAGACATTAATGCGCGTAACAAGATGCTCCAACAAGCGGCTGAACGCACAGCCATTAATGCTCCGATGCAAGGAACCGCGGCAGACATCATTAAAAAAGCGATGCTGTCTGTGGATAAAGCATTAACCAATTCCGATCTCGATGCTCGGATGATTATGCAAGTGCACGATGAACTTGTGGTGGAAGTTGCAGAGACTCAAGTGGATGAGGTTAAAGCCTTGCTGATTGACAGGATGATGTCGGCGGCGGAGCTTGATGTCCCCTTATTAGTCGAGGCCGAAGTAGGCGATAACTGGGATGAAGCACACTAATGACAGGTGTTGAGGATATGTCTGATGCCGACCGTTTAATCAATATTTTACTGTCACCGTCTGTTGAGCGAAGCACATTTAGCACGATGGCTGATTGGTTTACAGACTTTAACCAGCAAACTCGAGCATGTTCGAAAGCTGTTGACCGGGCAATTTTGGGTGGAAGGCTGAGTTTAAATGTCAGCTTTGCCTTTACCTCAGGCTATCAATCGGCAATTGAGGCTTTGTTCAAAGCTAAAAAAATTCAGCTATCTTCATTTTGTGTTACCGAAGAAAAGGGTAACCACCCACGAGCACTTGAAACGCGCTTATTTCAAGAGTCCGGCAAAATATTGCTTTCGGGTAACAAGAAATTTGTTTCAGGGGCGCATGATGCTGAATGTTTGTATATCGTTTGTCGGGATGAACGCGAGGGCAGTGGGTTAGATGATTCAGGCTTGCCCATACTGAAACTTGTGTCGGTCCCGGCTAACTCTGTTGGTGTGCGGATTCAAACGATGCCTGCCTTGGGATTTGTGCCCGAAGTGAGTCATGGCAAAGTCTTGTTAGACAGAGTGGCAATTGATGCAGAGCAGATTTGTGAGGGGGATGGCTACCTAAGGTATGTCAAAGGGTTTCGTAGTTTTGAAGATTTGCATGTCTTGGCTGCGATCACAGGCTATCGTTTAGGTGAGGCCATTGCGGGGCAATGGCCTAAAGAGTGCGTAGAAAATCATATTGCTCTATTACTTGCGCAGCGCTCACTAAGCAATATGGACTTAAACAAACCCTCTGCGCACATAGGCTTAGCCGCCTGCCGATCTCAATTTCAGGAACTTATTTCAGATACTAATCGGCTACTTGAATCAAGTAATCCACAAGCTTTTTGCTTATGGCAACGAGATAAGGCGCTTTTAGATATTGCGAAGGCGGCTCACCAGAAAAGAACCCAAAGTGCCTGGGAGAGGTTTTAGGTATTTGCCCATAATCAAAAATAAATTTTTCATCATGCTATTTCTAGAAAATCCCCCCATCTTGTTTAATTTAAAAAGAAAAATAAGGCCTCTAAATTGGTGACCGAAAGTCGCGTTACATTCGGTAAACAAACTCCTCATATTCGTAACAATGTGAACTGGCGCACGCTTCAGTTTTTACTATCCTTACCATCCTGTCATGTTAAAAATAATTCGTTTTTTGTAGAACTTTTGCAGTAGTAAAACGCTTATTAGTTAGATTCGGCTCTAAATCGGGGAAAAACTATGCGCCTAACACAGATCAATAAACTTCTTTTACTGAGTATTTCACTCGCCCTTGCAGCTTGTAATGGAGGCAGCGGTGGCAGCAGCAGTGGAGGGGGAGATACCACTGCAAGTTCCCAGAGCCTGACGGGCGGGGGGATTAAAGGGCCCCTGGTAAATGCGATCGTCACCGTATATGAAGTTGATGCCAGCGCCGCCGATTTCAAAGGCGCAGTCGTCGGAACCCCCGGTTCCACCAATGCCCAAGCTCAGATTCAAAACTTAGCACTGCCTTTCCCCTTAACGCCGCCCTATATCCTCGAATTTACCTCAGACACGAATACAACGGATATCCTCACCGGCAAGTTTCCTGTTATTTCTGAAATGCGTACCGTCTTGACGGCTGAATTGCTAGAGGCTGGTGATCAGATTTATGCCACGCCACTGACAACCATGGCTGTTGACTTAGCGATTAAAAACGCGGATGTGGATGCCGGTGTCTGGGCAAGCAATGAGCGTAATCTTGATCCTGATGGAGATGGTAATGACGACTTTACGATTAGTTTGGGTGATTCAAACTTAACCGCCGATGAGCTATTAACCGCGCTCCCGATTGCGGCTGCTCAGGTTAAATCGACCATGGGTTTTGGTATGGATGAAGATATCGATATCTTCGATACCCCACCGCTCATTGATAACACCACTAATAATGAAGCCAAACAAGAAAAAGCAGCCGCCTATCGTGCCGCAGTAGAAGCTGTCACGGCGGTGGTGAGCCAGATTGATATTGCCACGGGCACGGATGACGCAAACAGTGTCCTTAGCTCATTAACCGCTGATTTAGCGGATGGTCAAATAGACGGTAAGTTTGATGATGAAAACGGTGATCAGCAAACCAGTGAGATTTTTGGTGGCACCGATGAGGATGCCGAAGAAACGGCCAATGCTGCCTTAGAACTTTTAGAGCAAGATCCGGCCACATTGCCTATTCCGAATGATCCTCAGGGCCGAACAGTCGGTCAGATGAAACAAGTCATTAATGATGAAAAAGAAGATTTAGGTAACGATGAAGTTGAAACTGAAATAAATACCACCGAAGAAGTTGAATTAAAGCCTGCTGAAACGAATCCGGATATCGATGGCGATGGTGTGCCTAACGATAAAGATGCCTTCCCGGAAGATCCAAGTGAAACTAAAGATACTGACAAAGATGGTCTTGGTAATAATGCCGATACCGATGATGATAATGATGGCGTGATCGATGCGAATGATGCCTTCCCCTTAAATCCTGCTGAACAAACAGACACTGACGGCGATGGCATTGGTAACAATGCCGATACCGACGACGATGGTGATGGTGTTGAAGATAGTGCCGACGATTTCCCATTAGACAAAGATCGTCAAAATAAATCAGACCAAGACAATGATGGCTGGCCTTCAGAACAAGATGCAGATGATAACGATGCCTCTGTTCCAGGTACTGAGTTTATTGATACTGATCTCGACGGCTTGGGTAATGATACTGATACGGATGACGACAACGATGGCGTTGCAGATACCGACGATGCTTTCCCTCTAAACCCAAGTGAACAAAAAGATACCGACGGTGATGGCATCGGTGACAATGCAGATACTGATATCGATGGTGACGGTGTAGCCAACGCGGACGATAAATTCCCACGTAATCCATTTGAAACCAAAGATACTGATCGTGATGGTATTGGTAATAACACCGATGAAGATGATGACGGTGATGGCATTGATGATGCTCAAGAAGTACAAAATGGTACAGATCCATTAAAACGCGATACTGACGGTGACGGCGTGTTGGATAATGCTGACCAAGCTCCAACTGACCCAGACGTGCAGTTCGATTCCGACAAAGACGGTATCGATAACAAAAATGATAACTGTCCGGTTCATTACAACCCATCTCAATCAAATATCGATGGCGACACGCGTGGCGATGCTTGTGATAAAGACAAAGATGGTGATGGTGTCGAAAACCCTCAGGATGCATTTCCAGAAGATTCTTCTGAAACGCTAGATACGGATGGCGATGGTATTGGTAATAACGAAGATACCGACGATGACAATGACGGTGTGGCGGATGTTGATGATGCATTTCCTTTAGATGCAACAGAAACCAAAGATACCGATTCTGACGGTACAGGCGATAATGCCGATACCGATCGTGATGGCGACGGCGTAGATAATGCACAAGATGCTTTCCCGAATGATCCTTCTGAAGATACCGACACAGACGGTGACGGTATTGGTAACAACACAGATGACGATATCGATGGCGATGGCATTGCCAATGACGTTGATGATTTTCCATTAAACGCTTCGGCAAGTGCAGATACCGATGGTGATGGTGAGCCAAATAATACCGATTCCGATGACGATGGTGATGGCGTTGATGATGTTAATGACGCGTTCCCATTAAATGCCAATGAAACAACCGACACCGATGGTGATGGTATTGGTGATAACGCCGATGGCGACATTGATGGCGATGGCGTTGTGAATGACGATGACCGCTTCCCATTTGATAAAAATGAATACCTAGATACCGATGGCGATGGTACCGGTGATAACGCCGATACCGATAGAGATGGTGACGGTACCGATAATTCTGCCGATGCCTTCCCGCTGAATCCAAGTGAATCTATCGATACCGATGGCGATGGCATTGGCAATAATGCCGATACCGATGATGATAACGATGGTTTAAGTGATGCCGCTGAAGCGGGTAAGGGTACCAATCCTTTGGTGCGTGACACGGATGCGGATGGTCGTCGTGATAACTTAGATAATTGCCCTATCGATCCCAATACAGATCAAAAAGACGTTGATGGCGATGGTTTAGGTGATGTATGTGATGACGATGATGACAACGATCAGGTTCCAGACAGTACAGATAATTGTCCATTAACACCGAATGCTAATCAGAATGATCAGGATAATGACGGTAAAGGTGATGCCTGTGATACCGATCGTGATGGTGATGGCGTTCTAAATACTGTAGATAACTGTCCAACAACTGAGAATGCAGACCAGTTAGATGCCAACAACAATGGCATTGGTGATGCGTGTGACGCCGATGCAGATCAAGACGGTGTGGTTGATGAATTGGATAACTGCCCAGCCGATGCGAACCCAGATCAACTAGATACTGACTCTGATAAGCAAGGTAATGTCTGTGACACCGATGATGATAACGACGGTCTAACAGATTCTGAAGAAGCAGAGAAAGGTACCAATCCTCTTAAAGCTGATACCGACAATGATGGTGTAAACGATAAGAATGATGCTTTCCCAATTGATCCTAGCGAAACCAAAGATACCGATGGTGATGGCACAGGAGATAACGCGGATAACAACAAAGATACCGATAGCCACATTGATTCTGAAGATAACTGCCCATTGATCAACAATGAAGACCAGTTAGATACCGACTCAGATGGCAAAGGTGATGTCTGTGATAACGATGACGATGGCGATGGTGTTAACGATAGTGCAGATGCTTTCCCATTAGACCCAGCTGAATCGCAAGATCAGGATGGCGATCAGATTGGTGATAAAGCGGATAACTGTCCTCTCACCTCAAATAATGACCAAGCAGACTCTGATCAAGATGGAAAAGGCGATGTATGTGACAACGACAACGACAACGATGGTGTTGCCGATGCTGTTGATAACTGCCCAGCCGTGCCTAACCCAGGTCAGCTGAATAAAGACGGTGATGAGCAAGGTGATGTTTGTGATACCGATGATGATAACGACAATGTCGAAGACTCAGCTGACAATTGCCCATTGGTCGCCAATGAAGATCAAGCAAACCAAGATGGCGATGCCTTTGGTGATGCCTGTGATAGCGATCGTGATGGCGATGGTTTAAGCAATGCAGATGAGAATGCATTGGCTACGGATCCAGACGCAGTCGATTCGGATGACGATGGCACCAATGATGGTGCAGATAACTGCCCAGCGACGCCGAACAGTGATCAAGCAAATACCGATGGCGATACCAAAGGTAATGCTTGTGATGCAGATGATGATAACGATGGTGTATTAGATGGCGATGATGCCTTCCCAGAAGATGCAAACGAATCTGCCGATTCTGACTCAGACACCATTGGTGACAATGCAGATAACTGCCCAGTAACAGCGAATCAGGATCAAGCCGATGCTGATAACGATGGCGTGGGTGATGTCTGTGACGATTTACCTCAAGTTGCGACGTTCTATCTAAATGAGCGCATTGTTGATAGTGAAACTGAAACCGATGATACCGGTGTTGAAGGCGGCGTATGTCCTTTCGATACCGGCGATGAAATGACGCGTGTTTCACTTTGGTTACAAGATGGCGCAGCGATTAAAGTCAGCTTTGGCGATGATGGCTTAGACGGTGGCAGTGAGGTCAGTATTGATACTGCCGGAAATATTACTGGCACAATGGAAGACAGTCATGGTGATGAAAACGGTTCGATGGCGTTAACCATTAATATTGATGGTCAGCTCGATTCAAGCACTGGCGTGATCACTGTTGCGGTAGATGAAGAGTTTACTTTCACCGATGCAAGTGATTCTCAGATAGCGAGCTGTGTCTACAGCAGTACAGAAACCTTTACGCCGATGGCACAAGCACAGGCGAGCAGTATTTTTGAGGGACAAAGCGGCACCAATGTTGGTTTTGTCTGGATGGATGCCTGGGAAGATCATAATTCAGGCTCCAGTTCGGATAGCACCGCTAGCATGGCGTCAAGCTTCGAGTTCAGCTATGGCATCATCGATGATACCGATGAAAACGAGTTTGTTTACGACGCAAGTGCGAGCACGGCAGATAAATGGATGCTACACACCGATGTTGAATCTAGCTTCATGTTAGGTGCGACAGGTTGGGTGAGCGTTGCAGACCAACATGTTGTTGAGGGCACGCCTGGCGCAACGATGAATCTCGTGGCGAAAGATGCGAGCGAAAACATCTTGGCTAACTGGTTGGTTACCCCGTTCTCTGCCGCTGTCACGAATGAGCCTATGCTAGGTCTTGTGCCAAGAGCATGGAGTGAAGAAGGCCTTACCGCGCCACAAGAAGTCTTTGCCGGTAGCGATGTCTTGGCACTGGGTATTCATGCGGTTTCACAATTTGATGTTTATGAAGTCCGTTGCCCTGAGCATGACGACATGGGAGAAGCAGATTCAACGCTTGATTGCCAGAATGCTATGTTGAAGTCGGATGGTGCCGATGGCTTAACCTATGCCACAGGCTTGGGCGATATTATCCATAGCCCAGGTTCAGCGATGACGCAAAAATGGCAGGGTGTCCCAGCAGGTTATATGGAAGAAGGTGAGGTATTTGCATACTTAACTGGTAGCGATGCGAGTGGCGCAGAAGCGTCAACTGGCTCGGCTAGCTTCTATCAATATGATTGGGAAACAGATGCCTTAATTGATCTTGGCGTAGTTTCAAGCTGGACGATTGTTGATCCGAATAACAATGATACGGACCTGTTGATCAAGTTCACTTTACCTGAACTTGTCAGCGAGCAGTTCGAGGGCGGTGATAAGCCAGATGCAATGATCGTCGCACTGCTAGAAGATACTTCAGATAGCCAGCTCTATGTTCGTGGTGGTCATTTCCGAGAAGCCGGCCGTAACTTCTACGAAAGTGGGTTAAATAGCCCCGCAATCGAAGAAGTGAAAGGTAACTTCAACTACGTGGGTGATACTGACGGCGATGGCATCAAAGATGATGTGGATACCGATGATGATGGCGATGGTGTTGAAGATTCCGAAGATGCTTTCCCTCTAGACCCTAGTGAGTCTAAAGATACTGATGGCGATGGTACCGGTGATAATGCCGATACCGATGCCGATGGTGACGGTATTTCCAATGAGGAAGAGCTGCAAAATGGCACCGACCCATTACTTGCAGATACCGATGAAGATGGCGTTAACGACGATACGGATAACTGCCCAACCATTGCCAATGGTGCAAATGAAGATAACCAAGCCGATAGCGATAGCAATGGCGTAGGTGATGCCTGTGACGGTTCTGCAGATGTGTCAGGTTTCTGGAAAATCCAACGTACCATTACATCGATTTCACACTCTGGAGACACAACTTGGTGTGAAGGTGCAGTGGACGATGTCGAAGCTGCGGTTGTCTTGATCAAGCAGGATGGAGCGAATATTGACATCTTGTTTGCTGATAACGAGTTCCAAGCAGATGGTGATATTGGCACAGTGAACGCTGCCGCTGAATTGAACTGGAGTGCAGAAGATAACTTCAATGAATACTTCAATACTGACGGATCATTCTCTGGCAGTGTTGAAGATACTTGGAGCTTCTCAGGTACCGCAGATGATGCAACTTCACCGATGGTGATTACCGATACTAATGCAGTTGAAGTGAACATCTTATATGACGGTGAAGATCAAACAGGCAGTATTTTATCGAATTGTGAATTTACCTATACCGCTTCCATGACGCGTATGAATCAAGTGAATGCGGCTGATGTCTTAGCGGCGGGTGGTACTCATCAAGGTATGGCATACACTGAGTCTGATCATCAATATGTCTTCGAAACAGATGAAGATGTCTTTGAGTTTGGTTATGGCTTAATCGACACTGCCAATGGTGAGCAAGGCTTTGAGTGGAATGATGTTAATCAAACTTGGGATCAATTCACCCCTGACGCAGACTACATGCTATCGGCATTAGGCTGGGGAGAGGTTGAAGATCGAATTCAAGTGAATGGTACGCCCGGTGAAACTGCAGACTTAGTGGTAAGCGATGGCGTGAGTACCTTCTCCACTATGCGTATCAAAACGTTTGAAGCCATGCTGAACGGCATGCCATATGAAGGTTTTGTTGAAGAAGATTTGCTAGATAAGTCCTTTGATCCAAGTGGCATGTTTGCTGACGCGGATTCAAAAGCGATCGCTATCGAAGCAGAGAATCTGACGGATGCATACCGAATTCCTTGTGATGTTCACGACCAGAATTATCAAGATTTAGGCTTGGCGTGTACCAATGCTTATATTAAAGATTGGTCGAACTGGCCAACGATCAGCCAAACAGATCTTGCCATTTCACTAGCTGATGCGCTGCATGCAACGTCTGCAGTCAGTGATATTGATGACAAAGGTCTATGGATTGGTCGTACCCATGGCGGTGATAACGCTAAATCTGTGTATGCCTTCCTGACCGGTTCAGATATCAGTGGCGCGACAGGTACTTCGGGCACCGTGAGTTTCACCACGCACTTCTTTGATGGTGAGACCTATCATGTTGATGCGATTCAGGATCAAAGTTCGGATATCACCGCAACCTGGGAAATTACCGAGCCTCACGCTGGTTTCCAAGTCTTAAGCTTTGATATTCCGGAAGCGTTATTCGAGAAGTTCGATATCGAATGGCGTGAAGATCCAACCGTGATTATGGCGGCAGTGGAAGCGGGTGATACACAATCCTTCTTACGCTTCGGGGGCATGCGCCCAGCAGGCAAGACCGAGATCTTCCAGTTGTTGAACTTCACTGCTTTGGAAGAAGTGATTGCAGGCTTCAACTACGTCCGACCTGACACGGATAATGATGATGTTAGTGACGACGAAGATAATTGTCCGACTGAGCCAAATACCGACCAAACAGATGCTGATGGCAACGGTAAAGGCGATGCTTGTGACGGTGGCGGAACGGCTGATGATGCCTTCACGGCAGAGAATATCGAAGGTGATTTCCTAGTCACTTTCCCTGATAGCGAAGGCTTTCAAACGCCTTATACCTTTAATAGTGATGGCACTGGTGTAGTGTTCTTCAGCGATGGTCCTCAGTCAGGCGAAAGCTTCACTTGGACAGTTGATATCAATACCTTGGTTTTAGTGATCACAACGGAAACCAGTGAAGATTTAGATAAATACACCTTAACCTCGGGTACCGTTGATCAGGGTGCCATCGAAGCGGTGGTTGATGAAGGTAATGATGGTTCGGTAGAGGCTACCGTGACGGCTGAATGGAAGCGTGGTAGCGCCTCAAGTGATGCGGATAATGATGGCGTTGAAAACTCAGTCGATAACTGTCCCTTTACCCCGAATGGCGTGAATGAGGATGACCAAGCAAACCTAGATGGTGATGAATTTGGTAATGCCTGTGATGCCGATATCGATGGCGATGGCACAGCCAATGAGTCAGACCCTTGTCCGAATGATCAGTTTGATCAATGTTCAACATCTTCATCTGATTCCGACAATGATGGTGTGAATGACGACCTCGATCCATTCCCATATAACCCGAATGAAACTGCAGACTCAGATGAGGATGGTCTCGGTGATAACCAAGATGACTTCCCGAACGATGCTTCTGAACAGTTTGATACTGATGGTGATGGCGTAGGCGATAACGCAGACCTATGTCCACTGGTGGCATCCTCTAGTGAAGGCGTGAATCACAATGATACTGACTCAAATGGTATTGGTGATGAATGTGACATTTCAGTCGCAGATCTATCTGGAATCTGGTTATTAACGGGTAATCCAGATGGCACCAATGAGATACCAGACGAAACGGGTGAAAGTTGTGTGGCCGATGAGAATGCCGGCGTTTTTTATAGCAAAGCGCAGATTAAACAAGTGGGTACCCAAGTTTGGATGCATTTAGAAGAAGATACTTTTGTGGGCACGATCGCTGCAAATGGTGACTTCTCTCTAAAGGCTCTGCACGATGATACCCCGACCGAAATCTCGGGTAATTATGATGGCGCCAACTTTACTGGCTTTGGTTATATCGAGTCTGAGACCGTCACCAGTGGTTCGTGTACTGGAATGGGTACGCTTGCGATGACTATGGGTGCAGAGGCTTCAGAAGAGTTAGTGCTCACTAATGGTGGTATCTCTTGGTTCGAATCGGATTCTCATGATGATAGCACGGGCACAGCGGGTACGGAGTTCTTCTACGGAACATTGGAGGATAATACCGCTGCTGAAACCATGCATTTCTTTAACAAAGAAACCCAGTCTTGGGAAACTCAAACCGAAACAGATACCAATCACTACTTGACTGAAAATGGCCTTGCTACGGCAGACGATCGTTTCGCTGTAAATGGTTATGTTGACAGTACAGCAGGCCACACCGCTATTATTCAGCCAACCGATCAAGGCAGCTTGGTTAGTTTTGAAATCTCCCACGTAGACTTTATGGAAATTGATTTAACAGGCTTACCGATGGTGCCTTTCTTAGATCATGGCTATCGTGATGGTATTTCGGAAGCTGATGTTTTCACAACCGGATCAAAAGGCTATATCGCGACGATTACCGAGCAAGTGACGTCTTACGCTTTCTGGTGTGACGAAGATTGGGATGATGACTGGTTTAATACTGATCAAAGCATGGCTTGTAATAATATTGTGTCGATTGGCTCAATTGAAGATGGAACGAATGCCGACGGCACAACAGACTATGACCCTGTTCCTGCGACCAGCTTTGATGAAGTGATTTCTACGCCAAGTGAATTGAGTGCAATGACAAATGAAACGCGCTCACTCGGCCTTTGGGCGGGCAATAGTGATAACTTCCAAATCAAAGCCTATCTTCAGACCGATGATGGTACATCTACGGGGGCGAATCCTACGGTGATCTTTATGAAAGATTTCTGGAATGGCCCGCTGTTCAAAGTCGGTGAAGGCAGCTTCTCGACTGAGACCGTTGGTTCTAGCGCGATTATCACCTGGTCGGTTCCAGGCTTTGTGAGACAGCTAGGTGACCGTGATCATGATGAAGGTAATCAGTTTATCTTCGTTGACCAGGATATCATTGATGGAGCAAGTCAAAATATCTTACGCCGCGGTGAGGTTCGCTTAGAAAATACCGTTGAGCATGAGTTCTTGTTTGACGCTAATGCAAAAGCACAAATTATTTCAGCTTTTGCTCTAACGTCTCCACAACCTCAAGCATTCTTGAATGCTTCGGATAACGGCGTGAACTTTGCGACAGGATCTGAGATCACAATGGATCAAACCTTTGGCGTAGCTGGCTTTGGCCTTCTACGTGAATGGGATACCGACACCGGTGGTGAAGTATATGAATACTATACTTTTGATGTCTCAGGAGAGGGCGGTCGTTACGTCTTTGAAGAAAAGGACAATACAGGTTCTGTCATTGATAGCGCTGACGAAGCCATGACTTGGAGTGTCACCGTGGAAGGTAACCTTGAGATTGTGATCACCAGTTCATCAGAAGCACACGATATCGCTTTAGCCGAGTTTAGTGATACTTATCGTCCACAAGTGGTGGTACTGAATGCCTTTGAGGCCTCAGCACACAACTATTCAGAAAGAATGGTGTCGCAAACCACCTTCGAAGCTGAAGTGGCTAATCGTATCGATCTATCGACTGAACCATTGGATGACACAAGCTTTACCTATATCAATAAGAATCCGGATGCGACTCAAGTCGAGACGATGATCTTTAATGCCGATGGCAGTTGGGAATGGCAAATTGATACAGTGACAGATGAAACGGCTACATGGTTAGCAAACACGACTGATAGCTATATCTCCCTTGATTTTGGAGATGGTATCGATGTGGTCGCAATTGAAGATATCTTTGCCGATGTTAATGACTTGGATGGTGATTCGGATACGATTGAGAATATCTATTTATTCACCGGTTGGGTCGAAGTGGATGGAGCCACTGGACTGGGCTCTTTCTTTAGAGATGAGTTTTATAAGAATTAACATAGAGAAAAGTAAGACAAAAAAACCAGATCAATTGATCTGGTTTTTTTGTGGTTAAACTAGCGCGTAATGTTTAGAACGCGATATTTAAACGAACCAATCCAGGAATACCGAAGACATCATTATTACTGAACACGAAGGGGACAATATCCAAGTTAATGCGATCATTATATAACCAGCGACCACCTAAGGCGATGGTGTTATCTTTGTCATCAGCTGTCGTAATTAAGGCTTCTGCGCCCACTGAAAACAAACCTGCTTGTGTTTCGATAATACCGACATAGGCACCCAGATCTAGCTCTAGAAAGGTGTCACTATCAATATTGCTACCATTAGCATGAACTAACTTGGGTGAAGCGGTAAACAGTCCAGCATCCGCTTTGATAGTAGCTGAAATACCAAAGGTAAAGCTCGTTTGCTCATTATCGTCTTCAACATTCGTATGGCCAATACCTAGAAGAGTAGACCACATCAAAGGAGTCTTTTCTGTTCCGACAGAATTCTGCCGAGGTAATCCCCATTTAATAAAAAAAGAGTTTTCATCGTAGTCGTTTAAACCACTGTTGATTAACAATTCCGCATTTGATAAGCCTAAACGAATGCCGCCTCCAGAGTTAAGGCCATCCGAACCTGTATGAAGCTCAACAGAGGCTTTACCTGATCCGGAAACCATACCATGCTCCAAAAAGAATCCGCGCGTAGGCTCTTGATAGGTTTTTTTCACTTGAACTTGCTCTGCAAGCAGCTGAGATGAAAAGGTACTGAGAGCAGCAACAGACAATGAAAGTAATGTTTTTTTCATGAAAGATGGAGTATGAACCATAAATTTTCCTTATTTATTAATAAACTTTAGTCCGATACCTGCCGGCTCCATTCGGACTATTTCTAACTTTAATATAGGGCCTTCTATATCCATTCCTTGCACTTGCCCCTCGACAACTGTACCTATAGGAGGAACATCAATATTTTCTGTAAGTAGAAATATACCGCTATCTGAAATATCTCGTGTTTGCACCACAACTTCGCCCATACTCGGGTGACAGACTTTAACCTGCACTTTCATCGGGGTACGGTGGTCGTTACGTTGATCTTGATCAGTTGAGTTATCGTCGTTTGAATTCATACTTTATACATCAGCGTTTGGCGCAATAGGCAAAATACACATGGCGCGTTTATAGAAAAGTTAGTGAGGCTAGTCTATTTGCAAATACATGCGTTGTCAGCCTATTGAGCAGAGAAAACCGTCAAAAACTCTGTTTTCGCATTAATCTTTAGTAGGAAATTATCTCCAAGAGCAGGTTTGTTTATTCAAATTGCAATGTTTATAAATTGATTAGAATATAGACAAATTAAGGGAATGACGTAGAATATCGCGTCTTTTGCCGGCCTCTTGGGAAATGAGACTCATCGCGGCGGTACTAACTTTACTTTTGAATTTTGCAAAATGGGATCTCTTGAATGAAATCACACAGCGTTGAGAAGATTGGCGGCACGTCAATGAACAATTATGCGGCTATTCGCGACAACATTATTAAGAGGCCGCGCCGAAAAGATACACTCTATCAACGCATATTTGTGGTATCAGCTTACGGCGGAATTACCGATGCCTTACTGGAACATAAAAAAACCAGTGAGCCAGGTATTTATGCGCTATTTGCAAATAGTTTAGGCAGCGATAGTTGGCGCGCCAAATTACAAGCTTTAAAAGCAGAGATGTACGCCATAAACGAGCGTTTGTTTGGTGCGGGTGAAAATCTCACTGAAGCGAACCAATTTATAGGTGAGCGTCTGGATGATGCAGAACAATGCCTTCTAGATCTTCAGCGCTTATGCCAACACGGCCACTTTGAATTAAGTGCGCATTTATCCACTGTGCGTGAAATGCTTGCGAGTATTGGTGAGGCGCATAGTGCTTGGAATACCGCTAAGTTATTACAGCGAGACGGTTTTAATGCCTGTTTTGTCGATTTAACGGCGTGGCGTTCAGATAAACAGACCTCTCTAGATGAACGAATTCTCGATGCATTTCAAGAATTAGATCCCAGCGAGCAAATTCCTATTGCCACAGGATATGCCCATAGTGATGAAGGTCTGATGTCTACCTTTGATCGTGGCTATAGTGAAATGACCTTTAGTCGTGTTGCAGTTCTGACCAAAGCCACCGAGGCGGTGATTCATAAAGAGTTCCATTTAAGTACCGCTGACCCTCGTCTAGTCGGAGAGCAAAACTCCATTGCCATTGGTCGCACTAACTATGATGTGGCAGATCAATTAGCTAATTTGGGTATGGAAGCAATTCACCCAAAAGCTGCGAAAGGTTTGCGTTGTAATAACATTACTTTGAGTGTGCGTAATACGTTTGAGCCGGATCATCCGGGCACCTTGATTACCGGTGATTACGTTAGTGACTCTCCTAGAGTAGAAATTATCGCAGGGTGTAAAGGTATCTATGCCTTGGAAGTATTTGACCAGGGAATGACAGCCAATGTTGATTATTATGATCAGCAAATCATTACCTTGATTCGACGTTTTAAAGGCCATGTGGTATCGAAAGATTTGAATGCAAATACCATTACCCATTATCTTTCAACCAACCTTAAAACCATCAAACGACTTGTTACTGAAATCAAAGCGAAATTTCCAGAAGCTGAGATTAATCAATCTAAAGTAGCGATTGTCTCGGCGATTGGTAGCAATATGAAAGTGCCGGGCATCTTAGCTCAAACCGTGGGCGCCCTAGCAGAGCAGAATATCAGTGTACTTGCGATGCACCAGACCATGCGCCAGGTGGATATGCAGTTTGTCATTAATGAAGACGACTATGAGTTGGCCGTTAAGAGTCTGCATCGTTGCTTGGTTGAAATACATAATCATGGTCGCGCCGTGACTTGGGTGAATGAATAGCGCCCATTGAGCTTGTCGAAATGTGCTGATTAACACTAAGGATTGAACAAGGCTATGCAAACTGAACAAGGATTTTCTGCAGCAACACGTGTGTTATTTATCTTGGCCGCATTTACCGTGGTCATTGCGGGGATACGTGCTGCTGAAACCATCATGGTGACTTTTTTGCTTTCTGGTTTTTTTGCAATTATCTTTGCGCCGCCTTTTTTGTTGATGCAAAAAAAAGGCTTACCACCTTGGTTGTCGCTTGTCCTTGTGGTGCTTTCTATTAGTCTTTTCCAGTTAATTTTGTTGTCTATCATTACCACTTCGCTGAATGACTTTTCTAAAGACTTACCTGTTTACCAAGAACGTTTAAGAACGATGCTGGGTAGCGTAGTGGGGCAGTTAAATTCTTGGGGGGTCGATATTCCGCGCGACAAACTCATGCAGCATTTTGACCCTTCTACCTTATTTAAACTAGCAGTCGATACCTTAGGAAATTTAGGTAGCGTCTTATCAAATTCCTTTTTAATCGTTTTGACCGTTATTTTTATGTTATTTGAAGGCGCGTCTTTACCCGCAAAGTTACAAAAAGCCTTTGGTGATGGTAGTGACCACATGCGGCATATTGAGCGTTTTCTCGAAAATGTGAAGCAGTATATGAACATTAAAGTCCTGGTGAGTTTCGCAACAGGCCTAATGATTTTTATTTGGTTGTGGCTATTCGGCATAGAATACCCATTATTGTGGGCGCTGATTGCCTTCTTATTCAATTTTATTCCGAATATCGGGTCGATCATCGCAGCAGTTCCTGCCATGCTTCTTGCCTTGGTCCAGCTAGGGCCGTTTTATATGTTGTTTACCGGATTAGGTTACTTAATTGCCAATTTGTTGATGGGCAACGTGGTTGAGCCAAGGTTCATGGGGCGCGGTTTAGGTCTGTCTACCTTAGTGGTATTTTTATCACTCGTATTTTGGGGGTGGGTGTTAGGGCCGGTGGGGATGCTGTTATCTGTGCCATTAACGATTATGTTCAAGATTGCTTTTGAAAGCAGTGATGACACGAAATGGATTGCTATATTAATGGGCCCGGAAATAGCGCCCCAAACTCAGGAAGCAGAAATTGAAAAGGAACCTGCTCCGACCAAAGAAAACGAGCAGGATTAAAAGCCTTCTGAGAACGGGTCCTCTTGAATAACGTCTTCTTTAGTAGCACCTTTTTGAAGATTCTTTAAGGTCTTTTCTCTATCCTTGCTGTAGATTTCCGCTTTATCTACTTTTTCACCATAAGCTTCAAGCCAAGTGCGTGAGCCAGGTAGCATATGCGCTAAGTCATACATGCCTGATTTCAATGCATCCAAAAAGGTTTGGTAGCTCTGTTCCTGCTCTAAAATGATCTGTTGAATCTTAAGGTTACTGCTGTTAGCGACTTTGTCTTTCAGAAGGATAAGCTCACTTTTCGAGGTTTTGGTATTTTTCTTCAGCTCTTCAACGGTTTTTTCTAATTCGACTACTTTTGTCTGAAGTGCCACAACGGCTTTGCTATCGACCTCTGCTTCTTCCGTTGCAAAGAGAGATACCACGATGAATGTGGAGGTGACTGACACGGCGACAATGAGGAATAAGGCCATACTGACCAGTATGATTTTATTACTGCCGACCTTTTCTTCTAGGGCTGTAATCCGCTGTTCTTCAGTTAGCGGTTCATGCTCAACATTATCTTCTTTCTTAGCCATGGTATATCCAATCTATAAGCGCATCTTGAATAACTGCTCAAAGCAGCTAATCAATGCAAAAAATGACTCTATTAATTTTAGTTTAGTGTAAAAAATAAGCAATGATAGGTCTGGAACTATAAAATAGTGTAAAATCTGTAAAGATTTTTGGAGTATTTATCAGGGCTTAGCTGGCTGAGTTCAACTAAGTTGTTAACTTATGGTATTTGGTCATTAGCTCTTCTTCAGTTTCGATATGTTCCGGATTGAGCGGTATGCAGTCAACCGGACAGACCTCAACGCACTGGGGTTCATCATAATGGCCAATGCATTCGGTACATTTGCTAGGATCGATGATATAAATTTCATCGCCTGGAGAAATCGCTTCATTTGGGCACTCAGGCTCACAAACATCACAATTAATACATTCATCAGTAATCATTAATGCCATAAAAATACCTCGTAGATGGCTGTTATTGCTGGGTGTTTGCTAAATGGACTTGTTTTAGCGCATCAACAATTTTAGGGTGTACGAAGGACGATACATCCCCTCCTAAATAAGAAATTTCTCTAATTAAGGTTGATGATAGGTAAGACAAATGCGTCTCGGGAGTCAGGAACATGGTTTCTGCTAGTGGCGCCAACTGTCTGTTCATATCTGCTAGCTGAAACTCATACTCAAAGTCTGCTACGGCACGCACGCCTCTTAATATCACATTGGCTTGATGCTGATTGATAAAGTCTGCCAGCAGACCATCAAAGCCAATGACTTCAACGTTTGGGATGTGAGCGAGTACTTGCTTTGCAAGCTCCACACGTGAATCTAATTCAAGTAAGGGTTTCTTCTTCGGACTTGCAGCAACAGCCAGAATCAGTTTATCGAAAATTTTGGCAGCACGTTCGACAATATTTGTATGGCCATTGGTAATCGGGTCAAAAGTGCCGGGATAAATAACAATATTCATCAAACGAGAGC
>JBFJZQ010000009.1:0-24168 GCA_041622015.1 Oleiphilaceae bacterium | reverse complement strand
GCCAAGAATAAATTTACAATCGTATATTCTTAACAAGTGTAGTCTAATGTCTTCGAAAAGACATATTCGAAGACATAGTTTAAGGAGATAATTAATTTCTAGATGAGGCTAAGATGGTTATCCCAAGAAATGGTTTTATCCTGGTATGTTTGCTTCAGTAAAGCTTGCTTTAAATCGAATTGATAAAGCTTTCCTAAACCATTTGAGAAGGTGAAACCATCTTTACCTGATTGGCTAATACCGCAAACATCCAGACAATCCAAGTTGCATATAAATTCAGCGTTCACTGAATCCCAGATGGTGATGGTATTTCCTCTAGGGGCTGTTACTGCAAAAATGCTACCACTTTTATTAAAACAAACACTGCCGCAATAATTTTTTAGCTTTCTATTTATGTATTCAGGCGCCCAGAGCATTTTCATGGGTTTGCCTTGTTGGTGAAGTGCAATTAGGGGAACGTTGTCGGTCTTATCACCTTGGTATTGCATCGCAATAGCCGTATCACCCTTCGAGTTGACATCAATATGGCGAATACTTAACTGATTAAGGTTTTCTGGTAATTTTCTTTGCTCTATTAACTGGCCAGATTCTATCGATATATAAACTAAAGAAGGTGACATAGTGTCTAGGTTTAATTTGGCTCGACCCGTATCAGGATGGGTAAGAATTCCGCCATTTGCCACAATAAGCGTTTTTTTGTCAGGATGAATTCTAAGTTCATGTGGTCCAATACCAAATGAAGAAAAGGAACGCACTACTCGATAATTGGATAATGCATCGCGAACAAAAATACGCCCTTCGCCTGATTCAATATGGTTCTCTGTCGTAAATAGAAACCGTCCATCTTCTGAATATACTGAATGGCCATAAAAATGAAGGCCAGGTTCTGGCTGTATTTCTTGAAGTATTTTTCCTTGGCTTGAATCAACAATCATTAAATAAGTGCCAGGGCGCCGGGCTGCAACAGCGAGCTCATTATTAAGCGGATTAACGGCAACTTGATGGGCTCGCGCAGGAACTGAAAGTTTGGCAGTTTGGGCGCCTAAATTATCCAATATAATTATGTAATGTTTACCGTCTTTATCTGTGCCCGCACTGACAAAATGGGCTAAAGCCTTTGTGTGAATTTTCAATGTACTTGATTCAAGGTCAGTCGATGCTAGTAGTTTCATACTAGACAAACTGAATGTTGAAGCTAAAGCAGATGCGCCTATTCCTAAGGCAAACTCTCGTCTATTGATCGATTTCTTGAGCATTATTAATCTCCGTCTCGGCTATTGAAGCCTAAATGAATTCCCTGATTATTTACTGCATTTTCCAATAAAGCATGGAGTGTTTTAATTGTCTCGCTGAGCTTTTTGATCTCCTGAAAGCCTTCTTTTGTTTCGATAGATGACTCAATTGGGTTTTGCATTATATCAATTTGTTTAAATATTTGATCAAATTTTTCCTGAATGCGTGTGTTTTCTGTTTGTTCAATGATATTGCTTAATCCAGCATAAAGCTGCTTTAGGCTTCCTATGTTTTTCTGAATATTACGCAGAGAGCGCTGGCTTCTCCATGACTCTAAGCGCATCATTTTCTGTTCGCCGAACTTACTACCAAGAGGTCGGAGCAATTTTAAGTCACGAATAATTTCTAGCGGCTCAACCAAGGCTTTTAGTAGGGTGGTACTTGCTGCTATATCACCTTCAAAGTAGCCATCTGATTGGCTAGCTTTACTGAATATGAGTTTTCTTGTCCCGCCACTTCTGAATACGGGTTTCTGCATTGATATCGCTCTGGACATTCTCGCTTAAAGCAATTGAACTACTGATTAAAAGCACAATACAGGTAAACGCAGGCAAGAGCTTGGCTGCTGTGTTGAGCTGAAGAAGCTTGTTCAAAAACATTATAGTGATTCCACAAAATTGATTAGCGTTGAGCGTTGCGATCGAGTCAGAGCCATAAAAGCACGTTTGGAGTCTTTAGCTTCTCCTGCATGCCACAAAATAGCGTCTTTGATTGATCTGGCTCTACCGTCATGAAGAAACTTTGGGTTGGGCGATTGCAGCAAATACCCGGAAATTCCCCATAAAGGCGCCGTACGCCATTCATTTCCGGATGCATTGAATTCTTTGCGGTCATCAGCCAAATCACTACCCATATCATGTAAAAGCAGATCGGTGTAGGGCGATATCGTAGCGCTGATCATAACACTCTCAGAGTCGCTTTCTATACTTCTATATGCATCAATATGGCATTTTTGGCAGCCAATTGTTTTAAATAATTTTTGGCCTTCTGACAGGCTTTTTATGTGGCTATTTTTAGATCGAACAGGCTTTTGTCTGTGGTATTTTTTCTCATCAAAGCTAGTCGTGAAAAGTAACAGTAAATCCGTCATTTCTTTCGATGCTTCAATGGCAAGCCGCGTTGTTTGAAGGGCATCAGGCTGTGATGAATGATCTTGTGAGCTTGAAAGGTGAGTTTGCGTGGTGTCAGCAATATGAATGCAATGAGTTTGTGCTTGGGTGCAATCACCTTCTGCTTGAGGAAAGAGCCAAGAACTTATGCCTATATCGGTGGATAAAGCTGCAAGATTTTGTTGTTCTAAATTGGCTTTGCCAGCTTTCCATCCAAACCTGCCTAGCTTTTCGGTTTGGGATAGCGCATCCCAAACAGTGTTAACGCTTCCCGAGATCCCATCTTTATCTTCGTCATCAGGATCGGCAAGCGCAATTATTTGTTCTTCAGGGATAGATTCAAGCAAAGCAAGGCCCGACATTCTCGGTGCAATTCTGGGTGAGAATTTCACATTTTGATGTAGGTCGCCATAAGCCAGATTTGAAAATTGATAGTTAGGTTTCATTAAAATAACGACTTCACCGTCAGGGAAGGCAACTTCTAACTCTTTATAACTGATTGATACTTCGGCTTCAGCTTTCGCACCTGGGTAAGCAAAGGTTTGTATTTGTTTGCCATAGACAGGTTCGGGGATAAAACCGGTATGCTTGATTATTTGTTTCGAAGCTTGGTCTACTGAACGGGGTTCGATACTTAACTGAATGACTAAGGAACTGGGTATATGGCTTTTATCACGTCTGGTTAGATCATGGCATCGATGGCAAGAGCGGGCATTATATAGTGGGCCGAGTCCGTCGCTCGATTTCGTGCTTGCGGGTGCGAACACCCAAAGCTTTTCAAAAATCGCTTGGCCAATTTTATTGTTTAAGTGACTTTGAGAAAATTCACGGGTTTCAGCAAAACTAAGCTGTACGTTTAATAATAGCCACAAAGAGAGAAGGGTAGCGATGCTACCCTTGTTTAAAGTTTGATTAGTTGGCATGTAAGGCTGTTGATTTTATTTACCAATAGAGTCTGGATTGTCGAGACTGTCAGAACCTGCTAGTTCAATGTTCTGAAGGTTTAAGGCCAGAATCAGTTTTTCAGTGGTTTTTGCTTGGTCTACCAATGCATCAACGATCGCTCTGATTATCTTATTACCTTCGGTGTTGCCTTCGCCAATCAAGACATCGAAGGTATTACCAGATAGAGCCTGATCCAGCATGACTCGCATTGCTTGTTCTGTCGCGTTTAGTTTCGATTTCATTTCATCATCTAGCGCACTATCTATTTGTCGAACAAGTTGCGACAAGCTGTTGCCGGTCACTTTTGACTGGTCAATACGGGTATATTCACCTAAGTAAATATTTTTAATCCCTTTGGCATCGTAGAAGTGCGACCAGTGGGTGTTATCTGAAAAACAATCATGCTCTTCTTCTGGGTCGTGCAGCATTAAGCCCAGCTTTATTCTTTCGCCTGCCAATTCGCCATAAGCCAAGCTACCCATGCCCGTTAGCATGGTAGACAAGCCGCCTAAGGAACCCTTGCTAAGTAGATCAAGATTTGCTTCGCCTTCGGCTAACCAGCTTTGGTGCATATAGTCTAAATCTTTAATCAGTAAGGAAACGGCTGATTTTAAATATTCACGACGGCGTTCGCAGTGGCCACCGGTGCACTTATCAAGTGAGTAATCAGAGGCAGGGCGATTTCCAGCGCCAGGATTAGTGCCGTTTAAATCTTGCCCCCATAATAAAAACTCTATGACGTGATAACCCGTAGCGACGTTTGATTCCACTTCATCAATTTCATGTAAAGTGTCAGAAAGAAATTCCATGGTGATTTTGCTTGCGTCAATTTCCTTTCCGCCTATTACTGGTTTTGGATTGGCAATGATGTTTGCAGCATAGAAGGGGTTCTCATCAGATTCGGTGCCATAACCTGCGCTGACATAATCTATCAAGCCTTCATCCAAGGGCCATGCATTAACTTTACCTTCCCAGTCATCAACAACTTTATTGCCAAAGCGATACACTTCAGTTTGTTGATAAGGCACGCGAGCGTTGATCCATGCTTGTTTTGCTTTGGCTAGGTTTTCTTCAGACGGGGTCGCTAAAAGACTATCTACTTGTTTATCTAAGTCTTTAGCGGCGGTGAGGGCGTCTCCGTAGTTTGCTTGTGCTATATCAATATAGGTTTGAACAACACTCTCAGAAGAAATTAACGCGCGCGGTTCGTTTGGAGTGACTGTTTGGCATCCAGCTAATGACAGTCCAAAAAAAATACCAATTGAAAGCGCAATGCGATGTTTTAAATTTAAAAACCGAATAGCCACAAAAAAATCCTCATTGAATGTATGTATCTTAAATGAACGTGCAAAGATCTTAATCTAAATGAAAACGATTATCAATAAGGTTAAGGTTCTTTAGTTTATTAAATGCTCATAGCGTTTATCGGTGAGTAATTTTAAAAAGGCAACCAAAGCCTTAATTCGTTGTTCGTCCAATGGTGAGCCTTTCTTAAGTAGATCAAATGCAATGTTCTCTGGTATTTCAGCTTGCTCCCAGTGTTTACCAGTTTCAGGATTAATCTGATTTTTAGGCTTTTTAGAATTGTATTGATTATAAAACGCTATCACCGTTTTCAGTTCTTGAAAGACGCCGTTGTGCATGTAAGGCGAGGTGAGTGCTATGTTACGTAAGCTTGGTGTTTTGAATTTTCCTTTTTGCTTATCATCAGATACGACGGGGTTATTGAGAAGACCGGTATCAACGTAATTTTCTTGGCTTTGGTTTAGCTTGCGAAGCGCTGTGTTTTTAGGCACACCAATATTGTGATAACGATAGTCGGTGAAGGTTTCTTTTGTAGTTAACGGGCGTTTATTTAACTGATGGCATTCATTGCAATTGGTGAACTGTTGCGAAAAAAACAAGGTCATACCCAGTTCTTCTTGTTCAGTTAACTGATATTCGCCTCTTAGATAGCGGTCATATTTTGAATCGAAGGGTGAAAAGAACGCCGTTTGTTCAAATACTGCAATACTTTCTGTTAGCGCATCATAGGTAAGCTCGGCGGATTCGAATATATCCTCTCCATAGAGCGCTTTAAATGATTCTTTATATGCTTCATTTGACTTGAGTCTTTTTGCAATAGCATCTTTACTAGGCATCGCCATTTCGATCGGATTTAAAGGTGGCCCAGCTGCTTGGTCTTTTAAATCAAACGCTCTTCCATCCCAAAACATTCCGCCAACATAGTCACCTTCATTATTTAGATAAAATGTCGGGGTCTGATTAGCATAAGCAGCACTCGGGGTATTTCTATCACCAATGGAGATGCCGTCATGGCCTATCGAACCGGCGCCTAAAGTTGCATTCTTTCGATTATCTATAAAAGCTGAGCTCGGCTCGTGACATGTGGCACATGATTGCGTTCGAGACAGTGACAAAATCGGATCAAAAAACAAGCGTTGGCCTAGTTCCTCTTTGGCTTTTTTGGTATCCAGAGCCGCTGCTGGATGCACAAAAAGAATCAAGAGCGTCGTTAACATGGTGGTACAGTTTAACAATGACTGAGCTTTCATAATGTATTGATCTGTTCTTGGGGGTGATAAAGAACTTTATATTAAATGCAAATGATTCGTATTAGTAGCTGTGTTGATTCAAGAATTGTCTTTAAGTAGGTGTAAGCAAAAGAATAAATACAAAAGATCGTTAAGAAAAAACAATTATCAATTTCTAATAAGCAAGTTCATAAGCTATGTTTATTGGCATGTTTAAAAATAAAACATTTTTAGTGAATTTTTGCGTTGTATTTATCCTGTTTTTTTCGCGGGAGAGTTTTGCACAACAGAACGAAAGTGAAGAAGTAATCAAACCAGCAGACGTGGCACAAGAATCTCAAAATAGTACCCCTCAAACACTTCAACAAGCCAAGCATGTTATTGTTCATAAAGTTATTGCACATAAAGATATAAAGAATAACTCATTAAGCCTGAATGAGCTTAGGTCTATTTTTAGCTTAAGAGCTCGTAAATGGCCAGATGGCTCCGCGATTACTGTTTTTGTATTACGTGATGAACATGAATTACATCGTCAGTTCCTATTAAAAACATTAAAAATGCTGCCACACCAGTTACGCAGACAGTGGGATCGTTTTATTTATTCCGGCATTGGTCAAGGCCCGATTGTGGTTCGATCTCAGAAAGAAATGCTTGAGAAAATTAAAGTTACGCCCGGTGCAATTGGTTATTTTGAAGGAGAGGAGGTGCTTGATGATTCGGTACTTATGCTCTCTATCCGTTAGCTTGAATCAGGTTTTACCAATGCCTTTACGTTTATGTTTCATTTTCAGTGGGCTAGCAATTTGTTTAGTGTCTTCGTACTCAATAGCCTCTGATCACGCTAGCCCTTTTCAAGTAAATACAAATACAGGTTCTTGGATAGACGATATAAATTGGCATGGCTTTTTTAGCCAAAACTTTGTTGCAACGGACGAGAATGAATTTCTTGGCACAAGTTCTGATGGTAGTTTTAAATCCAATGAAGCTGCCTTAAATGCGTCTTGGCGTGCAAATGAATCGCTACAGTTTTCTTTACAGGCTTTATACAAACAAATTGGTAATGCCAAGCCAAAGGGCGTCAGGGTTGACTATGCATTCATTGACTGGCGCGCATTAGATGACTTTACTAATGGCGCAGGCTTCCGAGTAGGTAGGTTAAAGAACCCGTATGGTTTTTTTAATGAAACCAGAGATGTGGCGGCGACAAACACAAGTATTCTCTTACCTGAGTCCATTTATGTAGATTACTTAAGCCAACTTTTTCATTCATCTGACAGTTTAGGTTTTTACGGTCATCATGAGACAAATACGGGTACTTTTTCATTAAATACCCAGTATGGTCGTCCTATTCTGAATGATAATATTACCTCTTCACTGGTAGGTATTGCAGATACAGACGGTGACATAAGCAATGAGCGAGCAGGTTTTTTCCGGCTTGGTTATGAAGATGGAGGCGGTATTTGGCGGGCCGCTATTTCTTATGTTCATTTTAGTGGTGATTTTAAGCCGGGCCCAAATGACTCTTCACCGCCTTTAAATTTGAGTTCCGGTAAGTTGAGTATAGAGCAACTCTTGCTTTCACTGGAATACAATTGGGACAAGCTTCAGGTCACGACAGAGATACAAAGACGAAACTCAGAATTAAAAGATATCTACCCTTTTGATATTACAGAAAAAGCTTTAGCTTACTATCTCCAGTTTGCATACAAAGCAAGTCCGACATGGACGGTATATATCCGAAGAGATGAAGGCTTTAGATTTAAAGATGATCGTCATGGAAATGATTACATAACAAACTTGAAAGCAATTAATCCATTTACTCAGGCACAGGCTCATAGTGCATTTGCAAAAGATACGACAATTGGATTCAGGTATTCACCCTCTTTCAAGTGGTCTTTTGCGATGGAAGTTCATCAAATAGATGGCACTTATTGGTTACCTGATATTGAAAATCCTGATGTTGCTGAACAGCAACGATACTGGAATATGTTTTTAGCCCAGGTGGCGTATAGATTCTAATGAAAAAAGTTAATAATAAATATTTTATCAGTTTATTTTGGAAGTCAGTTTTCGGGTTGGCGATTATTTTGTCCATTCTAGTTACTTTTTTCACTTACTTTAGTGTTGAGCAACTAAAAAATCTCCAAAGCCATCAACGATCTGCAAATCAACAGCAATATGTTATTGAGTATAATGGGCTGTTAAAGAAAACCGCTTTACAACTTATCAATTTAATAGACAGTGTTCCTCATTTAGCATCCAAAGACCAATCACTTGAGTCTAAATTACAAGCGCATTGGATTTCTCTTCAAATAACCTGGGGTTTAGAAAGCGCAGCTTTACTGGATGACTCAGGGGAATTGATATCACAGTGGGGAAATAAAAATATATATCCCAGTGCGCGAGTTGTGCAACGCGTTCTTAGCTCTGGATCACCCATTGAAGAAATGCGTTGTCTAGATTTTTGTCAATTAGCGATTAGTTCGCCAGTGCTGACGAGAGATGGTCGCGTGCATGTTATTCAGTTAAGTGTGTCATTAGCCGATACCTTATTAGATTTTCAGCGTATCACCCAAACAGATATTGGTCTTTTAACACCTATTATTGCTGGTCAAGAGTTTGGTCGCGTTTTGGCTAAAACAGGTATGTCATTCTCTGCCCTGACAAATAGAGCCCTGCTTCATAATATGCTGCATGATTATGCCAATGAAATGGACTGGCAGGAGAATTTTATAGGTTTAAACCAACAAAAAATATTCATCATCAATACTAAGGTTGCCCAATATGAATTGATGCTCTTGTCGGAGCCGGATTTTGCGGGTAACAATGCGATTGTGGTATTTATCTCTGATACCACTTCTACTCGCGATCAAATTGAGTTTGCCAGGCACGCGCATATTATTGCTGGCTTAGTAGCCATTATCTTGTCTATTGTCATGGTTGTTTTAGTGTTATGGAAACCTATCAGGTCTTTGCAAAAACAGTCTAAAGCACTACCTTTACTACCGCTGGGTAAATACGAAGAAGCTAAGCTGCAACTAAATAATATCTCATCTAACGCTATTTTTTCAGATGAAATAAACCAACTACAATCAACCTCTTTGCAGGTGACGGCACAACTTGAAAACTTTCATAAAGAACTGACTCAAAATAATCAAAAATTGTTTGAAATGGCGCATTTTGATTCACTGACGGGCTTAATAAATCGCGCCTATTTAACGTATTTAGTGGATGACAAATTAAATAGTGAGGACGAACGGGAAAAACGTTTTGCGCTTATTTATCTTGATCTGGATAACTTTAAACACATCAATGATGCCTTGGGTCATTTGGTTGGTGATAATTTACTTGCAATAGTGGCTACGCGGCTTAAAACTTGTGTGGGCGCGATGGATTTTGTAGCAAGAACCGGTGGCGATGAGTTCTGCCTTGTGGTCAACGAAATACCCACCGAAGACTATGTGAAAGATATTGCCAAACGTGTCTTGGATGCTTTGGAGAATCCTATTGCAATAGATGGTCGTACACTAGCAATCTCGACAAGTATAGGCATCACTTTTTCACTTGTTGATGGTGTTTCAGCAGCCAGCCTATTACAAAATGCCGACTTAGCTATGTATCAGGCCAAGGCCGGCGGGAAGAACAATTATCATATTTTTAATCACCAGTTACATAAAGATGCAGATTCCAGAATGGCGCTCGAAGAAGAGCTCAGAAGTGCCGTAGAGAATAAAGAGTTTGTGTTGTATTACCAACCTCAAATTGATTTAAAAACCGGTAGTTTGATTGGGTGTGAGGCCTTGATTCGTTGGCAGCACCCGACAAGAGGTTTACTCGCACCATTCTTTTTTATCGATACCATAGAAAATAATGGCTTAATTATTCCGGTAGGTAAATGGATTATACAAGAAGCATGCAGGCAATGTGCTCAGTGGAGAGATAATGGCCTGGATAATATTAAAATTTCAATTAACTTATCTGCTAGACAGTTTAATGACCCCGACTTAATAGTAGATATTCAATCCGCTATTCAAAGGTACAAAATTTCACCTGAACAATTAGAGTTTGAGGTGACGGAGTCATTATTGGCAACCGATATCCAGCACGCCATTGAATTGTTAAAGAGCCTTCAAAGTTTAGGGTCTACTATTGCGATAGATGATTTTGGAACGGGTTACTCTTCTTTAAATTATATTAAGCGTTTGCCTTTAGATAAATTAAAAGTAGACCGAGCATTTATAAAAGATCTTCCAGATGATAATGATGACAAACAAATAACTGCAGCGATTATCGCGATGGCGCACACCCTCAATTTAAAGGTGGTTGCTGAAGGCGTTGAGACTAAAGAGCAGATGCACTTTCTGCAAACGCTATCTTGTGAAATTGGCCAGGGTTATTTATTTGATAAACCGATTACTCCTGAAGAATTTGAGCAATCGCTTCTGGTTAAAAATGGATATTCAGTCGATTACGGAATCAATTCAGAGGAATAAAAACCAAGGAGTTATTCAGTGGGATCAATGAGCGGAAACTGGTTTCTCAATGAGCGGGGATTCCACTCATTGAGCTCCATCTGTAAGTTTTAAAGCAAATTAAAACAAATCTTCAATCGATAAATAACGCTCACCCGTATCATAGCTAAATATCAGCACACGGCTACCTGCTGGTATGTCATCTTGTTTGCGCTTAACTGCAGCTAAGGTCGCACCGGAAGATATACCGACAAAAATGCCTTCCTTCAGTGCGCATTCTCTTGCCATGTCAAACGAACTTTCTTCATCTACTTGTATGGTGCCTGTAAGTATTTCAGTGTTTAAAACACCTGGAATAAAGCCTGCGCCGATTCCTTGAAGTCTATGCGGCCCCTTAGGGCAGCCGCTAATAACGGCAGATTTTTCAGGTTCAACAGCAAATGTTTGCATGTTTGGGAAGGCTTCAGAAAGCACTTCGGCACAACCAGTAATATGACCACCGGTGCCCACACCTGTAATCATAAAATCGAGTCCTTCTGGGAAGTCAGCAAGAATTTCTTGCGCAGTAGTGTCTCGATGAATTTGACTATTTACAGGGTTGGTAAATTGTTGTGGTATCCAGCTGTTTTTATGGTCTTTAGCGAGTTCATTTGCCTTGTCGATGGCACCGCCCATACCTAACTCTTTAGGTGTCAGTACAATTTCAGCGCCAAGTGCTTTCATGTATTTTCGTCGTTCTACAGACATCGATTCAGGCATGGTGAGAATTAATCGATAGCCTTTTACTGCCGCAGTTTGCGCAAGAGCAATGCCGGTGTTGCCAGAGGTAGGTTCGATAATGGTGGTGTCTTTTGTAAGCTTGCCAGATTTTTCGGCGGCTTCGATCATGGCAAGGCCAATTCGGTCTTTGATACTGCCACCTGGATTGAAGCGTTCGACCTTCATCCAGACTTCGATATCACTACGAAACAGCTTATTAATACGTACATGGGGCGTGTTGCCAATTGTTTCAAGAATATTGTTATATTTCATTGTTTTGCGTCCATTTAAGAGGGGGTGTGAGTCGTTTTATAAAAGTAATTAACTGCGCGTGAACCAAGATAAAAACTGGTCATGAATAATACTTTGGCTTGTTAGTTTATGCCTATAAAAACGTCCTTGCAAAACACATACAGGAACTTTCATTACCTAGTGGTTTAGAATGTTCGAAAACAAACGCTTTTTTGCTAAATAGTATTAAAATGACAGAATAATCCGTGAACTTACTGTAAACTGTTTCGCTTTTGAAATTGTATGATGGCCGCGGTAATACGCTTTATAGATTCTTGCGTTGAGCATCTAAAATAGACACCTCAATCGTCACAGCATAAAAATAAAATGAAGGATAAATATTAAGTATGAATAGTGTACATTTCTTCGAACAAAAAGTTCCTGCAGAGGATGGTCTGCTCCTAAATTTTTACCACTGGGAACCGGATAATGCTAAAGCAGCCATCGTAATCTCTCATGGTTGGAGTGAGCATGCAGGTAGATACCGAGCGCTGGTAGATTGGCTGAATGAACAAAATTATGCGGTATATGCCTTGGATCATCGCGGCCATGGCAAGTCCGAAGGCAAGCGTGGCCATGTGCGAAGATGGACTGATTATGCCCAAGACCTAGAATTGTTACGCTCGATAATAAAATACGAAAAACAGTATTTATTAGGTCATTCTATGGGCGGCATGATTGGGATTCTTCACTCGCTTGAGTATCCAGAACAATTTTCTGCCATGGCACTAAGTGGGCCTGCTGCCGATCTTTCTATTCCGATTCCAAAATATAAGCAGATACTTGGTAATACCATGAGTTCTTGGTTACCGCGCTTAACAATGACCAATGATATTGACCCTTGTGTTGTTTGCTCAGACCCGGAGGTGGTGGCAGATTACGTTGCTGATCCCTTTACCCACGGCAAAGTCACGGCAAGATGGTTTAGTGAATATTTGAAAACCGTTGAACGGGTGAAGCTCGACGCAACGCTTATTCGTACACCCATTGCAATCTGGCATGGAGAAGGTGATTCACTCGTTGAACCCTGGGTAAGTGAAGAGTTTTTTAATCGTTTAACCACGCCGCATCGCAAAAGAACGATTGTCGAAGAAGCTTTACACGAGATTTTATTAGAGCCTTCTTGGCCAGAAACCGCACAAGATATAAAAAACTGGTTGGAGCAATTTTAGCATTTAGTTAGAATGCACCACTTTGAAAGTGATAGCGCTGGTAGTTTTCACGTTATCCATACAAGTTCATTTTATTCGATCACTAATTGTAGGTTAATTTAGGTATGTTAGAAGTCAACCCTATTGTATTACGCATTAAAGATATGGCTGGTCGAGCTTCGACACTTCGGGGGTATCTTTGACTTCGATGTTAAGAAAGAACGCTTAATCGAGGTAGAAAGAGAACTAGAAGTACCTGATGTATGGAATGACCCTGAAAATGCTCAGGCCTTAGGTCGCGAGCGATCAAGTCTAGAGATTGTAGTCAATACTATTGAAAATCTTGAGTCGGGTTTAAATGATGCAAAAGACCTTCTGGATTTAGCAGTTGAAGAACAAGATGAAGAGACTTTAAATGATCTTGTATCTGAGCTGGATGAACTAAGCAGTCAGCTAGAAACACTAGAATTCCGCCGGATGTTCTCGGGTGAGATGGATCCTAACAATGCTTATCTTGATATTCAGTCTGGTTCTGGTGGTACAGAGGCGCAAGACTGGGCAAGTATGATATTGAGAATGTATTTGCGCTGGGGTGAAGATAAAGGCTTTAAAACCGAAGTTGTTGAAGTTTCGGATGGTGATGTTGCTGGCATTAAGTCTGCCACCATTCACTTTACTGGCGAGTATGCGTTTGGTTGGTTAAGAACTGAAACCGGCGTCCACCGACTGGTTAGAAAGTCTCCATTTGACTCGGGTAGCCGACGTCACACGTCGTTTGCCTCGGTCTTTGTGTCACCAGAAATTGACGATAATGTCGACATTGAAATTAATCCTGCTGACTTACGCATCGATACCTATCGTTCCAGTGGTGCAGGTGGACAACACGTTAATACCACAGATTCTGCTATACGAATTACTCACGCACCTTCGGGCATTGTCGTGCAGTGTCAAAATCAGCGCTCCCAACACCAAAACAAAGATAAAGCGATGCAGCAACTTAGAGCCAAGCTTTATGAAATGGAAATGATGAAGCGGAATGAGGCTGCACAAGCTATGGAAGATAGTAAGTCCGACATAGGTTGGGGCAGTCAAATAAGATCGTATGTTCTTGACGCTTCGCGTATTAAAGATCTTCGTACCAATGTAGAAACAAGTAATTGTAATAGCGTCCTCGATGGCGATTTAGATTTTTTTATGGAAGCAAGCCTGAAAAAAGGCCTGTAAATTTAATAACTGGAAACACTTTATGTCTAACGAATCCAAAACTAATTCAAGCCAGCCAAACGTTTCAGATGAAAACAAATTAATCACTGAGCGACGCAATAAACTCAAGCAATTGAGAGAAAGCTGTAAAGCAAATGGGCATAGGAATGATTTTGATCGTAAACATTTATCCGCAGACTTGAATGCTGAATTTGGTGAATTCACCAAAGAAGAGTTGGAAGGGCAGAATAATCAGGTAGCTGTCGCAGGTCGAATTATGTTTCAACGTGGGCCTTTTACCAAGATTAATGATGCGTCTGGCGGTATTCAATTTTATGTACCAAAAGAAATACAGAAAGAGATCAACTATAAGTCGAAATTCGATTTAGGTGATATTGTCGGTGCAAAAGGTACCTTGCATAAATCCGGCAAAGGCGAGTTGTATGTCAATATCGATCATGCCGATGACTTGGTGATGTTAACCAAAGCCTTGCGTCCTTTGCCTGATAAATTCCATGGCTTAGCTGATCAAGAGATTAAATATCGTCAGCGTTATGTTGACCTAATCATTAATCAACAGACGCGTGATTTATTTTTAATTCGTTCAAAAATTATTGAAGGCATTCGCCAGTATTTAAGCGAAAGAAACTTCATGGAAGTGGAAACGCCCATGTTGCAAACCATTCCTGGGGGCGCCACAGCAAAGCCTTTCGAAACACACCATAACGCTTTGGATATTGGTATGTTCTTGCGTATCGCCCCTGAGCTCTATTTGAAGCGCTTGTTAGTGGGTGGGTTTGAACGTGTGTTTGAAATTAACCGTAACTTCCGTAATGAAGGTTTATCGACGCGTCACAACCCTGAATTCACCATGATTGAATTCTATCAAGCTTATGCTGATTATAATGACTTGATGGATACGACTGAAGACATGTTGCGTACCTTGGCGCAAAACGTATTAGGTACAACTGATATTAAAGCGACGCAAAAGAATACTGACGGTGAAGTCATTAGCGAAACCATTTATGATTTTGCTAAACCATTTGCGCGCCTTACCATGGCCGATGCAGTCATAAAATATAACCCAAGCTTTGATGCTTCGGTAATTAATCATGCCGAAGAAAATCTTGATGAAATGATTGAATATGGCCGTTCTGTTGGCATTAAAGAAGATCCTAAGCAATCTGCATGGGGAGCTGGTAAGTGGTTATGCGAGATTTTTGAAGAGACCGCTGAAGCTAAGTTAGATCAACCAACCTTCATTACAGCTTATCCCTGGGAAGTTTCACCCTTAGCAAGACGTAATGATGAGAACTCTTTCGTGACAGATCGTTTTGAGTTTTTTGTGGGTGGTCGAGAATTAGCTAACGGTTTCTCAGAGTTGAATGATGCTGAAGATCAGGCTGCACGTTTCCGTAAGCAAGTTGAAGAAAAAGATGCGGGTGATGATGAAGCAATGCATTACGATGCTGATTATATTCAAGCACTTGAATATGGCATGCCACCTGCGGCCGGTGAGGGAATTGGGATAGATCGTTTAGTGATGTTATTTACCGATAGCCCAACTATCAAAGACGTCATTTTATTCCCTCATATGAAGCCACTAAATTAGGCAGTCGCTCATTGAGTCAATCGAAATGCCTGTATTGAGCTTCGCCGAAATGGCTTAGATGAAACGCTGAGTTTAATTTAGAAGACCCTTCGACACTGCGGCGGGCTCAGTGCAGGCAAAGCTAAGGGAGCACACATGCAAGGTGAATTGAAAGGAAAGTGGGCTGACTTATTAGCAGATCAATTCGAATTACCTTATATGCAAAACTTGCGTGCTTTTCTTGCGACAGAACAGCAGCAAGGTAAGACGATTTTCCCACCAGGTCCGTCCATATTTAACGCACTTAATTACACTGATTTTGATCATGTTAACGTCGTTATTATTGGTCAAGACCCTTACCATGGTGCTAATCAAGCGCACGGTTTTTGTTTTTCGGTTCAACCTGGTGTCGCCACACCGCCTTCTCTAAGAAATATTTATCAAGAGTTAAATCAAGATCTGGGCATGCCTATTCCTGCTCACGGTAACTTAAGGTCTTGGGCTGATCAGGGTGTTTTGTTGTTAAATGCGGTGTTAACCGTAGAATCCTCAACAGCGGGCGCTCATCAAGGGAAAGGTTGGGAATTGTTTACCGACAGGATAATCGAACTCTTGAATGAAAAATCTCAAGATGTGGTTTTTTTGTTGTGGGGGAGTTATGCGCAGAAGAAAGGAAAGTTAATCGATAGGGCCAAGCATTGTGTTTTAGAAGGGCCGCATCCTAGTCCACTATCCGCCTATCGTGGCTTCTTTGGTTGCCAGCATTTCTCCAAAACAAACGAGTATTTGGCTGAAAAGGGGAAGACACAAATAAATTGGGCTTCTTTGTTAGAAGAAGCCCAATAAGCTTAAGAGTAATATTCAAAACTAGCCATTTAACAGCGCCATCGCCGCTTCCATCTGGGCGCTTAAATCTTCATCTTCATTTGGGTCGGCATTCGGGTCAATACCTAAGCGCTCAAAAGCAGTGACGTGATTCCAGTCCAGAGATGCGTATGTGTGATCAGAGCCAGCATAAGATTGAAGCAGCGCCACCGTCACCAAGTCAGCGTAGTCAGATTTAGGGGCATTGCGCGTGAAGTTAATGCAGTCTCGCGGCACAGCCTTTAATTCGCTAGGGAAATCCCATTTCTTTAGAATCTGCTCACCAATCACAGGCTGCAATTCGTCCACAACGTTATCTAGTACAACGCTGCTGATCTGAATTTCATTGTCTTCAACATATTTCAAAACAGGTAATGCGCCAATCGCAAAAACTAAGCCGGCTAAGGTAGCTTGACCCGCCGCTAAATGAGAATGCTGTCTCGCGAGTACATTACAAATACCTGCCACTTCCGTACTGCGCTTCCAGGTATCACGCATTCGTTTATCAATCATTTCCGATGTGGCTTGGAACATCTGCTCCATTACCAATCCTGTTGCTAAGTTGCTTGTATATTGCATACCTAGTCGATTAACGGCCATATTCAAATTGGTTATTTCATTTGCACCGCGAAACAAAGGGCTGTTACTTACTTTCAGTAAGCGAGCAGAAAGAGCGGTATCTTTATTGATGACTTCGATTAAATCGAAAAGACCAGAATTCTCATCTTCTGTGATTTTTTTAACGTCTAGTGCAATTTCAGGCAATGTAGGAAGAACGATAGTATCGTTTTCAATTGCTTTCAGAATATCTTCTCTAATTTTTTGACCAATCTCTGACATGAAAGCCTCAATATAACTTAAGTTTATTCGAATACTTATTAGTTATAGCAGAGCTTCCATGTTTTTGTGTTTTTTTAGCACGGAAAATGACTTATTTTTTGAATTCACTATAGTCCAGTTCGGTGACCAAAAATGGTGCATCAAGAGAATCGTTCATAAAAACCTCACCGTAGCTTAAAGCAGACTCTATAGATAACATGCAAAGTGCGACGGAGCCTGTCTCTGGTGCCCAATGAGAACGAATGACCGTCCCACATTTCACACCTTGTTGATCATAAACGGATGTTAGTGGTGCTTGGGTGATATGTTGGTCTGAATGTAACAGATAAGTTTGTTTTTTTTGCTTACCAAGAAACTTCATGCGAGCGATAATTTCCTGTCCGGTATAACAGCCTTTTTTGAAGCTTACAGCGCCTAATTGGTGAAGGTTGAGAAACTGCAATATGAACTCATCTTGGCTTGCGGAATATAGTTCAGGAATACCGCAAATTGTTTCTAAAGCATGCCAGTGCTCAGTCTTTTCAGTCTGGCTTTGCGTGAGACTTGCAGGCAGTGAAGTTTCTGTTTTGACCCAAGCTTCACAAAGGTTTTTTTCAGAAGAGATATTCAACCAGTAATTTTCATTGTGTTTTACCTGTGCACTGGCTTCTTGTTTGTTCAAACTGATTGATGTGAGAAAATTATCATAGTCATTCGCGGCGTTACTGATAATACCAAGTGCTTTATAGGACACGTCTTCTTTCAATTCACACTTAGAAAAAACGGCATATTTATTCAGTTTCTGTAGCGTAGTCTCGATTAAGCTTTCATGCATTGAAAGTAGCAAGCCCTCTTCAGTTTTAAGTACTTTAAAGAGGCAATACATACGACCTTTGGGCGTGTTTAATGTACCGTAAGAGAAAGACTTGTCATCAAGTTCATTTAGGTCGCAAGAGGCCTGACCCTGTAAAAATTTGACAGCATCTGGGCCGGTGATAGAAATAAAGCGATGTGTAAGCTCGGTGCTAAATACGGTCATGATATTACCAAGATTAGAATGTTTGATGGTTTAGTGCTTGTTTCAATGCATAAAACGATGGGAGCCAATTAAGTAGCGTTGGCTTAAGTGTTATTGGTTGAATTTAAGCCATACCCGCAGCCGTCTGAATGCACTGGAATTCAATGCATTATACTTACAAATAATCAGGTGTCGTGTATTTTTACCGTGAAATCGATTGCGAAAGTAACTAAGCAAGCTTGCTGTTTTGCTAGAATGGATATTGGACACTATTTCACCGTTATCAGTGATATCTATAATTTCATTGCTCTCTTCTGCACCCAAGGCAGGACTATTCTGTAATGATTTTTGTATTGTGAGTGGGGCAGTTAAGTGTTCACACTCAAAGCTAAGAAAGGTAAAAAGCGGATGTATTATACTTTTACCTACAGGCTGAGCAAGAAAGCGCTGGTTACCTTTATCTACCAAATAAATCTGCTGATTTTCTATCTGAATAGCCTGAATTGAGCGAGGTAAGCTAAGTAAAGCGACTGTTGAAATAAACCTGTAAGAAAGAAATAAATGAACACAAACAAGAGGCAGAACAAAGGCAATTGGAAGCTGTACTGAGATAATAAGTATTAGTGTTGCGATACAGGGAATGGCTAAGACTGTCGCAACGCTAATGCTGGGTTTTAATTCAAGCTTAGTCGGGTTGAACACGCTTCAATATCATATTAACCATGTATAGGTGATCAGGGTCAGTAGGTACGGAATTTCTCATGAACCAGCTAAATAAGTCCGGGTCTTCACAGTCTAATAGCCGCTTATAACGCTCTTGATCTTCTTTTGACAAATCACGAAAAACTTCATTTAGAAAAGGGATCAGTAGTACGTCTAGTTCGAGCATGCCTCTGCGGCTATGCCAAGCTAGGCGGTTAAAATTGATTACATCTTGATCTTCAGACATGTAAAGTGGCCATCTAATTGTAAGAGCAAGCATTATAGGGTGCGAGTACTGATGTCTCAAGTTGTAATGAACGTGATTAACTGTTCCCGATGCGATAAGACTGTATTAGCCCCGCTTATTTGTGGCCTGAATATGTAACGCGAAGCGCATCTTCCGGAGACATGTCCCATTCATCTTTTTCGACTGTTTTTTTAGAATGTGTTTTATTGAGTGCTTTTGATGGATGGCTTTTGTGCTTGCGCTTGATCTGCCATAATTTTGAAATATCAAATGATGTTTTCATGTTAGAACCCTCCTCAGTTACGAACTGTTCTATAGTGACTATAATAGACAATATTTGGTAACAAAGCATTAACAAAAACCTATATAAAACAATAGTTAACAATGTTTTACAATTGCTTGTTAGCAGGCTGTTTTTAGTTAAAAAAGGGATACCCTGGATGGCGAAAGAAGTGAGTCAATGGTTTGTTTATATAATTCAAACTGTGTGCGGGAAATTATATACAGGTATTACCACAGATATCGAACGTCGTTTTAAAGAACATAGCGAGGTTCATCAAGGTTTAAACACTAAAGGCGCTAAGTTTTTTAGAGGCCACAAGCCACAAAAAGTAATTTATTCAGAATCATGTTTAGATCGCGCTACCGCCTCAAAGCGCGAATATCAAATAAAAGCTTTAAGTGCGATAAACAAACGAAATCTGATTGAAAAAGGCTTTCAAGAAGGCGTTAATCAATAAGATTTAATTATCTTGTTGGGAAATTATAGGTATCATAGCTGACGTTTTTCTGAGCAAATGTACGTTTAATTATGTCAATCAACACCTCTCATTCAACTCACTATCAAAAACGTATTTTGCTGCTTGCCTTTGCGGTATCTGTGATTGTGCATGCGGTTGTTATAGAATTTTCTTTGCATTCTCCTTCTGCGCTTCAAGCTAATTCAGATAATCGCATCAGTGTTTCTGTACATTGGAGTCCGGATACGGCAAGTGAGATTAAACCAGTGAAAATCCAAGCGCAGGCCATTCCTGCAAATTCATTAGAAAGCGCTCAGCAGACACGACAAAAGCCAAAATCTGAAACTAAAGTGATTAAATCTGTCAAAAAGACTCAGGACGCTAAAGTTCTATTGACTAACGCTACGGCTCAAGTAAAAACTGACATTGAACAAGCTAAACCCATCAATAAAAAACCAGCATTAAAATCAGAAAGTACCCACGCTAACAGTGCGAACACCGAGATTAAAAACAACATTCAAAAAATTGAAAAACAACAATTAATCAGCCAAACACCTGTTGAGCCTCCTAAAGGCATAGAAGCAATGGAGGCCTCTGCCTCTTCAGGTACAAATAATGACATGAAGCACCAAGAAACTTCACGCTATCAGCTGGGTACATCTGATAACCCCATTCCTAATTACCCCCCTATAGCGCGCAAGCGTGGCTGGCAAGGCCAAGTGGTACTAGGTGTGTATGTTCGTGCTGATGGTTCAATTGAGCATCTTACTTTTGTGAAAAGCACTAATTATGGTGTTTTAAATCATGAAGCCTATGAGACGGTGAGAAGCTCATGGCAATTCAAAGCCTTGGAAGCGAAAGATGATTCAGATGGGCCAATGTATATCGAAGTACCATTTACCTTTAATATCGCCAATCGCTAATTTCTGCTCAACTACCTCTCATAATCACCTTGACATTTATCCCGCTCAACATTAAATTGGCGCCGCGTTACAGGTATTCAAATTCGATCAGAATGAAGAATGAAACGGGAAATCGGTGAGTTTTTAAGTTTACACTTATTAAATAAACCCGATGCTGCCCCCGCAACGGTAAATGAGTCAATCTTTAACAAATGCCACTGTGTAAAAACATGGGAAGGCGCTAAAGATCAGTTGAAATTCAACTAGCTCATGAGCCCGGAGACCGGCCTGCTTACGTTTTACCGGTATTGCGGAGGGCGATGCTAGGGCGGATTCTTCCTGCTTTATTGATGTTTTTCCTCTGCGCGCCATATTAAAACGAATGACTTGGTGCTGCGTGAAATTTACACTTTCCACAATATATATCTTTTTTGCTCTAGTATCTTCGGCTTTTGCTGAGGAATTGTTACGCCACCAAGAAGTAATCATAACGGCCAATCCTATAGCGGCCGATGACATTGATACTGAATTTCAAACTGGTCGTGTGACAGTTATTTCATCTGATGAGTTTGAATCAGATGTGGCGACAGTGGCAGATGTTCTTCGAAAAGAGACCGGTATTCAGATTCGTCAAAGTAGTGGCTTGGGTTCTTATTCATCTGTCAGTGTTCGTGGGTCAACAAGCGCACAGGTAAATGTTTATCTTGATGGTGTGCTTGTTAATAGTGCCAGTGGTGGAACGGTTGATCTAAGTCAGTTTCACTTAAGCGGGGTAGATAGCATCGAAATTTACCGCGGTAATGTACCTGTTCAATTAGGCGCAGCTGGCATCGGCGGTGCGATTAATATCAATACTAAAAACGCCTCCAAAAAGGATCGTAGACAAGTTACTGTGGGTCTTGGTTCATATGATACTAAGAAAGCCTCACTTTCTTTATCCGGTGGAAATACCCAGACACGCTATCTGAGTGCATTTGAGTCTTTGTCCAGTGATAATAATTATTCTTTAATAAATGATGGTCAAACGACAAATAATTCTAATAATAATCGAGAAGAAAGTAGACAAAACGCTGAATTCAAGCAACTTTCTGCATTGATGACGGTAAACCATAGTTTATCAAATAGATGGCGTGTCAATGCGGTGGCACAGCATTTCGATAAACATAATGGCATTCCAAATGTAATAAATGATCCAAATAATACTGCCAATCTAGGAATAGAAAACTCAAATTTTCAGCTTAAATTAGAGCAAACACTTAATCCCCAAGCGGCTTTAACGTATCTACTTTATGGTAGTCACCGGAAAACCCGATATGACGATTTACAGAATAAAGTTGGTTTGAGTGCGAATCTAGAAAAATCCAAAACAAATACCTTTGGCTTCAAAACAGATTATGCACAGTCCTATGGTTCTCATTTGTTCAATGTGAGTGCTCAATTTCGCAATGAAGCTTATCGTGCAGAAGACTTTCTAAAACCCAGTGTTCAAGAGGTAGAGCGTTCCGAGTTTATTCTAGCTTTGCAAGACGAATGGCTATCTCCCTCAGGCGAGATTATGGTTAGTTCACGAGCAAGTGCTCGCAACTTCATGAATGACTTTAAAAATACTAACCAGAAGAAAGACAAGCAACACTTCATAGATTGGCATGTAGGCATGCGCTATCAGTTAAACGATCAAACTGTGTTCAGAACAAACTTTTCTCGAGATATACGCACCCCAAGTTTGAGTGAATTATACGGTGATACAGGCGCCGCTATAGGTAATGAGGATTTGAAAGAGGAACAAGCATGGAATGGAGATCTTGGTATTAACATAAAATGGGATTCTCTAGCTGTTAATTCTGCATTGTTTTACAGAGAGCTTAACAATGCGATTGTCGTGACTTATGACTCAAGGGGTATTGGTCAAGCTGACAACATTTCAAAAGCTCGGGTATTTGGTGTTGAAATTGAAGCGATCAGTGATATGGCGCCTTGGTGGTACATTGGCTTAAAAATGACATCGCAGGAGTCCGAAGTTCAATCAGGTATTCCGAGTTCTATTGGTAATCCTTTACCTGGACAATACGATTACGTCGGTAGTCTTTTCAACAACTTTTCAGTAAACAGCCTCGAATATATTTTTGAGTACGAACATCGTAGTGGTGGCTTCTACGATAGTGGTGCTGTTGCAGCACTTCCTGTCAGTAATCAATTTCACTTTACCTTGAATTATCGATTGAACGCGCATCGCTTTGAATTGCAAGTAAAAAACTTGGGCGATGCGCGTATTTCAGATTTTAATCGCTTTCCGGGACCGGGCCGGAGAGTATTTCTAACATATGCTTATACTTTTTGAGGATAAAATATATGAATGTTAAACAAAGTTTTAGTCCAGCTTTAGTGCTTATATCAAGCTTGGGCTTAATAGGGTGTGGGAGTGACAGTAATTCATCTTCACCCACTAAAGTAGATTGCTCAGACTGTGCCGTAATTACGAGTGTTGCCGCTGATAACGGTTCAAGCAGTATAGATTTCTCAACCACAAGCTTTCCTTTTGTTGTACAAAAAGATTTTGCTAAACAAGATCTTACAGATGTGAGAGCTGTCACTTATGGTGATAATTTCTATCGAGTTGGGCGATATCAGCAAGATAATATTTCAAAGTGGTCGTTTGATGATACCACAGCACCTATTTGGGAATTCTCTTTAGGCGCATACTCTAACCCTTATGAGGTTATTTTCATCTCTGAATCCAAGGCATATATTTTACTTTGGGGGGAAAATGAAATTTTGATTTTTGACCCTAGCGTGTCTAGTAATTCAGAAGAGTCGAACTTTGAAGTAGGATCAATCGATTTGTCTGCTTATGACCAAGGACAAGGCTCCAATGCGGCTGCAGCTATTTTAGATAATGGCTATTTATATGTTGTATTAGAAGGGTTAGATGAAAATTATGCGCCAGAGACTTCATATTTACTTAAAATTGACACGATGACAGATGCCGAAGTTGACGTGAATGGTGCTGAAGATGGTAACGGCTATGCACTAACGGTTAAAAACGCAGGAGATATCGAATTATTGGGTGAGACGATATATGCGTCAGGTAAGGGACGTTATGGAGCACCGCCTGAGTTAACCGGTGGTATTGAAAAAGTAAATATTTCGTCTGATACCTTTACCAGCAGCGTGCTTATCGATGACGACAATGTGAACATTGCAGCACAAATTACAGGTATTGAGATTGCTAGCGAAACGGAAGGGTACTTGACCCGTTACAATGCTTGGCAAAGTATCGACATCATTGGTTTTAATCCGACAACAGGAGCTGTTGATGCACAGCCTCTTGAAAACTATACCGGTATAGATATCCGTTTTATCGAGATTGATGAAGCGAACCAGCTTTGGATTGGCCTTGGAAGCACATCGTCTCCTCGTATTAATATTATAAGTACGATTGATAACTCACCCGTTGGCAGTATTCCTTTATCTCGAATCCCAATTGCAGTGAAGTTTGCTGATACAACCAACTAAGACGACAATTGATAT
>JBFJZQ010000008.1:0-24496 GCA_041622015.1 Oleiphilaceae bacterium | reverse complement strand
TAGAACTCGAGGTTTCATCGAGAGCGTTTCGACAGGCTCAACGAGCGGGTATTTCTGCTCCCTGGGCTAGTCGAAGGGTGTTGTTTTAGAACTCGAGGTTTCATCGAGAGCGTTTCGACAGGCTCAACGAGTGAAGTCTTTTTATCGTTCGTTTTTACAGAAGGTCGTGAAAACGGGGCAACCAATGTTGGGTCGAGTCGCCAGATCTCCATGAGCAAATCTTCTTCAAGGGCGATGAAATATTTCATTGTTTTGCCCCTACAGTTTTTAGTCCAGTGAGGCTGGCAAGCGATTGGTCCTCCATCTCATCTTCTGCCGCGACGCTTAACTCAATGGAAACCCGACGATCAAGAACATGATCTTTGGGCGTAGATGTTGAGGCCACACTCATCTCGTCTAAACCGGAAAGGGACTCTGCGGAATCGTCTTGAATCTCGGGCATCGCCGGTTTTACTTCACCGATGGCCAAACCGGTGATTCTGGTTTCATCAATGCCCTGTGTGTTAAGTAGCTCTCGAATCCCATCGACACGGGCTTGGGCTAAGGCTGCGTTGAGTTTTGCACTGCCGAAGGGGTCGGTATAGCCTTTTAGGGTGACCTGTAAATCGGGGTGGGCTTTCAGCAACTCAACCAAATTATGCAGGCGTGTTTGGGCATACTCAGGTGTTTGAGCTTGGCCGCTTCGGAAGTAAATATCCTGCGCATACTGTGCCGCCAAGTTTTTAAGAAAGGCGCTATCTTGTTTTTCAGCTGCGATTTTCTCCAAGTCGGCTAAACGTGAAGCCTGCAGCGCATGGGTTTTACGTAAGTTCTGTATCTCGTGTTGCGACTGCGTCAGATTTTTTCGATGCTGTTCAAGTTGCAGGTGGTGTTGCTGCAGTGCCAGTTCCCGTTGCTCGAGTTCCGTCAGGCTTTCATCCAGTGCATCGTTTTGGTCTTTCCCCCAACCAATAGATCCGCCCAAGGTCGCGCCAATGGCTGCCCCCGGTGGGCCCGCAATCACTGCGCCTAAAACAGAGCCAATACCCACGCCCCAGTAGGTGCTTTGATGATCGGTTTCGTTTTGGGTGGTGTTAGCCGAAGCATTCGCGGTGTGTGTCAGGCTGAGTGCTAACACGGCCATGGCTAATTTGTTTGTTTTGGTATTCATATCATTCTCCAACTCAATGTCTATTCAAAGTAAGGTTTGTCAGACTGGTGATGCCCTGTATGATCATCAAGAATCTGTAGGGCTATTCAATCAAATTGGTTTGGCTAGGTAATGGAGCAGACATGGAGGCAAATGAATGAAATCTGCAGAACAGCAAGGGTTCTGGAGAAAAAATGGAGATCGCGTTTTCTGACAGGTTTTATCAAAAAACTGGGGTATAGTGTGCCTGCGCGAATATAGTATGCCCTCGTGAATAATGTATGCCTGCGCAAATAAGGAAATGTTAACTAGGAAGCCATCAATGACCGCACGTATCGCCATCGTGGAAGACGACTTAGATCAACAGCAAAACTATGCCGATGCCTTGCAACGAAAAGGCTTCGAAACAAGTTGCTATTCCTCCGTAGAAGAAGCCTTGGTCGGCATCACCGAGCACCGCCCTGATCTTGTCTTGCTGGATGTCGTTTTGGGCGAAGACTCAGAAGGCGGCTTTACCATTTGCCGTAAGCTTTTGGATAGAGGTGACAATCTGCCTATCATCTTTCTCACCGATCGTTCTGATGAAATCGATCAAGTCTTTGGTTTGCGATTGGGGGCGTGGGATTACCAGACAAAACCGATATCGCTGGCCTTATTAGCAGAACGCATCAAAAGCCTATTACGAATTCATTTAGCCAGAACCGCCATGCACGAAAGCAAAACCGACGAAGCTCATGAGCAAGAAACGTCATGGCTAGAACAAGATGGTTTGCTGATTGATGAAGCGAAATCCTACGTCTCATGGCATGGCCAAACGCTGCCCTTAACCCTGACGGAATTCCGTATTCTGAATGCGATTCTAAAAGCGGGGCCAGAAGGCATTGACTACAGCAGCTTATGCGACAGTACCATGCAGCGCATGGTGACTAACGGCACCATTAACAGTCATATTAAAAATATTCGAAAGAAGTTTAAGGCCCTAGGCCATGAATTTACCTGTATACGTAATAAACCCGGTTTTGGTTATCGCTGGGAGAAAGCCTAGTGCCACGCTTTGGTATTCGCAGCCAAATATCTCTGTTTAGTTTGGTCTTGGTGGTTATTCCTTTGTTAGGCATAAGTTACTGGAACGATATTCGCGAAACGGTGTTAAGTGCCCAAAGCCGGATTCAGGAGAGTGAAGTCAAAGTCATCGCAACTACTTTGTTGGCAACCCAGCAAAACATTCGTGCCTTACTGGCTGCCGACGAAGATAGCGAACTTCAAAAACATGCCTTGAGTGCGCCTGCCATCAAACAGCCGATTCGACTGGATGGTTTTTTTTCTGATTGGCCGAGAGCTAACAATGTGGAGGAGGGAAGTGAGCGTTTTACTATCAATCATTCTATTTGGTTAGCTGCGTCTGAGGAAGGAAATGAAAAGCCAAATGAAACGGCATTTTCCCTGCGTCTTGCCCAGTCTTCACAGCACCTTTATGTCGCGTTAGGTGTGCGTGATGATCTGGTGGTGTATCGAAATCCTGCACATCTTCGCTTGGACTATAACGACCATATCCAACTAACTTATTACGATGCCTACCGTCGTTTGCAACGGATCATTATTCCTGCCGAAAAAGAAGGTGCAATGGCGAGTTATTTTACCGATGCTCAATGGCAATTTGCTAAAGATGCGTTTAGCCCGGTTTCCCAAGACAGCGTGCCAAGCCATAAAACCGAGATCCAAGGTTATTGGCGCCAAACTCCAGAAGGCTATGCACTTGAATTTCGTCTACCGATAGCACAGCTCGATACCACACCGACTCAAATTCATGTTGCTGTGGTGGATGTCGACGATAATCCCATTTATGGGCCGAAAGCAATTGTCGCCAGTTTGCCCAAAAGTTTGGACGATAAACTCAACCCCGTGGCCCTGCATGCGCGAGAACTTCAACGGGTCATTGATGAATTGAAAAATACCTATGCACGGCTTTGGATAGTCGATAGACGGGGGCGTGAGTGGGCTTATGCCGAACGTGATTCTGTATCAGAATCTGCTTACCAAGCTAACCATAACGCTCTCACATTCGACAGCCAATGTGTCAACGATGCCCTCCAAGGAAAGGTAGAGCCTTTAAGGCAACTCAGCGGCCTAGACGGAGAACTTAGTCGTTTGATTGTCTGTTACCCGATCATTGAAAAGGGTGAAACGCTGGGAGCGGTGGTGATCGAAGAATCTGCCAGCCATGTGCTGGCAGAAGAAGAAGCGCGGATGCAGGATATCGCCCTCAAAATAGGCGGCACCATTGCCTTACTGTTTTTAGTGTTGTTTTTGTACGCATTTATTTTAGTTAGACGTATCTCCAGATTGAGTGAAGAGGCTGGTAAATCGATCGATCATGAAGGTCGCATCGAAAATACCGTCATTCAGGCGAGTAAGAATTTTCCCGATGAGATTGGTGAACTGTCACGTAGCATCTCGACACTGCTTCAAAAGCAGTATTCCTATGTGAATTTCCTAGAGCGGATTCCGCAAACCTTACGCCACGAAATTTCCAATCCGCTGAATAAGCTGCGCACCTCCTTAGAAAATCTCTTGGATCAACAGCCAGAACTTGGCGAGAATAATTACCTTAGAAAAATAGATAGCGGTATTGATCAGATCAGCTCCATCACCTTACACCTAACCGAAGCCGCGAGCCTTGAAAGCGCCATGCAAGAAGAGCAGTTAGTCGCGCTGGATTTAATCGACTTTCTCGACGGCTACCTTTCTAGCTGGGGGGAGCCGATAGAGTGCTTAGAATGGGATAAAACCCCTGCGCTGATCCTGGCAGACAGCAGTCGGCTAGAACAGTTATTCGACAAACTCCTCGATAATGCCCAAAGCTTTTGTGCCGAGAATGGCCAAGTACAGGTGAGCGTAAAACGCCGCCAGAAACATATTTCGGTGGTCATTGAAAACGATGGCCCCTTGCTCTCGACCCAGCGCACTGAAGAGTTATTTTCCCCCATGGTGTCTACCCGCTCGAGCGGTTCGAGCATTCACTTAGGTTTGGGCTTGCATATTGCCAAGCTGATTTGTGTTCAGCATAAAGCGAAACTAGCAGGTGAAAATAGAGCCGACGGCAGTGGGGTGATTTTTACAGTGGCGTTTGAGCTGGTTTGCTAAAATTAAAATTAAAATTCAAATTAAAACTGAAACTGAAACTGAAACTGAAACTGTGACGAAAGTAAATATGTTAACCTTGTGCTTTCTATAAGATTATTACCCCCGTTAATTAATGTATTACGATGTTAATTGTGGGCTTATTAATAATAATTTTTTATATAAGGAATATATAAAATGCAAGGTGATTTAAAAACGTTAACCTTAAAAAGTGCAATATCTCTTTCTGTGCTGTGTGCTGCTAGCATAACCGCTACTGCAGCGACAGTGACGCTGACCCCTATTGATGATGTGACTATATCAACTCAATTAAAAGGCAATGGTCAAAATGGCAATCCCGATGATAGACGATTCATGGGGGTCAGTGACCATGGTGATGTGCTAGCTGTAAACCAAGATACTCGTAATGTATTTGTTTGGAATAACGAAACGACTTACAACTTAGGGTCTAAGGATTGTGATAGCGGCTCAACTCTTGAGCCAACACATCTCATGAATATTTCACGAGATGGTTCTAGTGCCTTTTGGCGTTGTACTGACAATGGACAAGCACGACGCATGGTTAAGTCAGGGTCTGAGTATGCTGTTGTTCCAGGCCTAGGTTTCTCTGGTTACTACCCAAATGACATCGATACTCATATCGTTTCGAAAGATGGCAATGCGGTGAAGTTAGCAAAAAACTATCGCAACAACCAAATAGCCGTTGGAGTGTTGAATGGGAATGGTAGTTGGACTGCAACACCCTTGACAGCCCCTGAATTGGGCAATGGTGAGGTTGTAGCCTTTAGTCCAAATGGTCGCTATGTGGGCGTGATGAGTGGAACGTATTACGTTGTCGACTTAACAGACCAGACTATAGTCGATGAATATACTGATCCGTATATTTATTATAAAAAGATTATGATTTCAAATAGCGGAAATATCATAGTTAGTCAGACTGGTAAATATTTTCAAGATGTTTCTGGGGACGCTAGTTCAAGACTTCACCTTAGCGGCTACTATTTAACTGATTCAACAATCTGGACTTCTTGGTCGGAAACAGATCGATATATCGATGATTTTGTGGTTCAGAACAATGGTAACCTCCAAGGTTGGACTGATTTACAGGCTGTCTCAATTTCACAAAACGGTTTATATATAGCCGGCGTGGGTACTAATGCTGCGGGTGAAGAAAATAAAGGATTTTTGTTAGAAATTGACCCTACTGCAGAGTGTGTTTACGGTTATTAATTATTCTCTTAGAGTTTTTTAAACGACTGACACACCCCATGTTTTTCTATGGGGTGTGATTATTTTTGAAGACTTAATTACGCACTAGCTTCAATTAAATCATCAAAAATAATCACATAATGAAGGATCTCTTTGAGTTCAGACCAGCTGAGTGCTATGCGTGCATCTAACCAATGAGTTAAACCTTGTTTATCTAGGCATTTAAGCTGAGTATCAATTAGCCCGTCTTTGTTCAAGGTTAAGCCATTTGAGGCCATTTCTGGCAAGCAGATATGTTTTTCTAAACGCTTCAAAGGCTGATCTTTAATGTCAGTAAGGGCTAATCCCGAGAATGCCAAAAAAGCGCTGCTGGCAAAACATACGCGATAATGTTTATCGATAATTAGTATTTTGCTATGGCTATTGTCTACCGCGGTGATCAGTGAATTTAAGGTCTGATCCTGCTGATGAGCCCGTTCAATGGTCTTGGTTAGTTCATGGTTTACTTTGTTAACAGTTTCAGTTCTAGCATTTAAGCGCTTTTCAAGTTCGAGCTTGGTATTGATTAATTCGGCTTGGGTTTCTTGCCAATGATGTTTTTGAATTAATAGTTCATCGTTGTTCGAACGAAGGTTCTGGAAGTGTTCATTTAATCTATTTCTATCCTGTATAAGCTTCTTTAAAAAAATAAGAAATATGCCTGAAAGTAATAATAGAAACGTGATGCTGATAATAATCGTGCCTATGAGTTTAGGCGTTTCTTTATCGAGCTGAACTTCTGCAAAGCTTAACTGTGGGAGTAGGCATAACAGGGCACAGAGACATAATTCTAGATGATAAAGTCTTTCTCTCCGTTTCATGGTGCCAGCCTATCAATTAGCGAGTTATCAGATGCCATTAAGTGTAGACTACTTTGACGGATATAAATGTTTACTCTATCACCTTAGAATTAAACTTCAGTTAGGCTAAGGCTAAGTATTTGGGGGGATTCTTATGATCAACTGTTTCAGTTTCGAGCGTTATTATCTGCGTTTTTTCGCCGCCATAATGAGTCTCATATTTTCTTCGTTATTGCCTTCCATGGTGCACTCAGAAGATTCTAGTACTCATGAAAAGCTCATAGATTTTAACAAAATTGAAATAAGTGCCTTTGAGGAAGTACGTTTTAACAACGAGACAAAATATCAAATTATTCAGTTTGAAGATGACAAGGTATTACGAGCAGAAAGTCAGGCTAGCGCTTCGGGTTTGTTGTTGAAAAAGCAGGTGGCTCTTAACAAAACACCCTACTTAAATTGGCGATGGCGCATAGAAAAAAGGCTGCCGGAATTAGCGGAAACCACTAAGTCGGGGGATGATTATGCGGCACGTATTTATCTTATTCATTCCGATGGCTGGTTTTTCTGGCAGACCAAAGCCTTGAACTATGTTTGGTCTAGTCGCAAGGTCAAAGAGCAAAGCTGGCCAAATGCCTATGCGCCGGATAATGCCATGATGAAAGCGCTAAGAGGCCAGGCGGATGAATCCGGGACATGGTTTACAGAAAAACGACACGTTGCAAATGATTTCAAAGCCTGGCTGGGGGAAAATGTTGCTCAAATAGACGGTCTCGCCATTATGACCGACACCGATGACAGTCAGGGACATGCCATCGTCTATTACGGCAATATCTATTTTTCTAAAGACTAAACAATGTTTTATTTATAGAGGTTTATGTTTTTTTAGAAAGTCACTTAAGTCCTTATTGAACATGTTCATCAGCTTTTCAATGTTGGTGACACCGGCATAGTTTGGACGCACAATAAAAGCAATCCGTCTATGCGGGCTGGGTTCATTCAAGTGGACGGCGTGTAATTCATTACTGTTGGAAACCAGTTGGTCTAAGGCCATTTCAGGCACAATGGTGGTGCCCATTCTTCCTGCCACCATTTGTATCAGGGTATTTAAGCTGCTTGAACCGAAGATTTGGTTGGTTTGGCTCGGTTGCAGTTTACAGGCCGAGAGCGCATGGTCTTTCAGGCAATGCCCATCCTTCAAGAGCATTAATTGTGAGTGGTTAATTTCATCACTGTTAATGTCCTCTCGCTTTGCCATGGCATCATCGCTTTGGGTGATCCAGTAAAAGTCCTCTTCCCAAAATTCAAATGCTAATAAACCTTCATGTGAAAATGGTAGCGCTAAAATGGCAGTATCAATATCGCCATTACGCACTTTATCGACTAGAACATGAGACTGATCTTCAATGATTCTTAACTGAAAAGCGGGAAATTTCTTTCTAAGGTTTGGTAGCACCTTAGGTAATAGGTAAGGGCCGATAGTGGGAATGATACCCAAGGTCATAGGGTAGCTGAGAGGTTCGTTATGACTTCGGGCGAGTTGATACAAATCATCCACTTCCATTTTTATGGTGTGAGCTTTATCTAGAACTGCTTGGCCTATCGGGGTGACTAAAACCTTTTTATTATCTCGCTCAAAAAGCTGTATACCTAATTGTTTTTCCAATTCGCTTAAGGCGGTACTCAGTGCGGATTGAGAGACAGAACATTCATCTGCTGCCTTTTTAAAATGAAGATGTTTTTCAACGGCAATGGCATAACGCAGTTGTTTCAGGGAAATCATATATCTTGTTCCGATATGAGCATTAAAATCATGTTCTGTTTTTTAGAACGTCATAATCTAGTTTATTTGATTTATTAGATCAATACTTCTGTTTACTATTGTTTCGTCGCTGAGGGATAAGCCTAACGCACCTCAGTCAGAAATTATTTTTTTAACGTTGAAACCACTCTTCAGATTTTTAAAACAGAGGAACTACACATGACCAACAAAATTAATCAAAGCATTCCAGAATTCAAAGCAGAAGCTTTTCACAATGGCGAATTCAAAACTATTACTTCAGAAGATGTGAAAGGTAAATGGTCTATTTTCTTGTTCTACCCGGCTGACTTTACCTTCGTTTGCCCAACGGAATTAGAAGACATGGCCAAGCATTATGACGAGCTACAGAAATTGGGTGTTGAAGTCTATTCGGTATCGACAGATACCCACTTCGTACATAAAGCATGGCACGACAGTTCAGAGGCCATCGGCAAAATCAACTACCCAATGATCGGCGACCCGACTGGCAAAATATGCCGCGGTTTTGATGTGATGATCGAAGAAGATGGCGTAGCACTGCGCGGTACTTTCCTAGCAAACCCCGAAGGCATTATCAAAGTCTCTGAAGTTCACGACTTAGGCATTGGCCGTTCAGCAAAAGACATGCTGCGTAAAGTGAAAGCCGCCCAGTATGTTGAAAAGCATGACGGAGAAGTCTGCCCAGCAGCATGGGAAGAAGGCGAAGCGACTCTAACGCCTAGCTTAGACCTAGTTGGTAAGATCTAAGAGGTTAATTCTCTTACGCCTCTGAGTTAAGTTTCTTAAGCGTTTCGGCCCTTCGATGAACTCAGGGCAGTAAGTCTCAAAGAGCGAACTGACGTTTCCTGAGCTTGTCGAAGGGAGGTTTCTATGCCTCTAAGTTCCCTTTCTTAAGCGTTTCGATACATCGGAGGGCTCAGTGCAGGCAGACTCGACGAGCAACAGTATTTTCGTATAATTCCATTTCCAAGGGCAAAACCATGTTATCCAATGATATTTTACAAGCATTAAAAACATACACTGCGAGCATGAAAAAATCAGTGAATCTGGTTTTGCAGACGGGTGATCATGCTAAACGAGCTGAACTGAAAGACTTCTTAACCAGCTTCGCTTCTGTATCTGAACAGCTTTCATTAGAAGAGCGTGACCAAGCAGGTGATCTACGCAGCCCAATTAGCTTCTTGATAGAAGCCGATGGGCAAGACACCGGCATCCGTTTTTCGGGTATTCCGAGTGGTCATGAATTTAACTCTTTTGTCTTGGCCGTATTAAATGCTTCCGGCACACCTTTAAAACTGGATGAAAGCATTCAGAAAATGGTCAAGTCGGTGGATGCCGAGTTGAATTTTGAAGTGTTTATTAGCCTGAGTTGCCACAATTGCCCAGATGTTGTGCAAGCGTTAAACCAATTTGCTTTGCTGAACCCGAATATCAATACCGAAATGATCGATGGGGGCTTATACAAAGAGCTGATTGAAGAACGTAACATTCAAGGCGTGCCCTCGGTTTATTTGAATGGTGAAGTGTTCGCGAATGGCAAGATTGACCAAGCGACCTTGCTAGAAAAATTAATCGAGAAGTTTCCAGTGAGCGTGTCGAGCGAAGCGCCGAGCTTGCCGCTGCAGGATGTGACTGTCATTGGTGGTGGCCCAGCCGGTGTTGCCGCAGCCATCTACAGCGCACGAAAAGGTTTAAAGGTGACGGTCATTGCAGATCGCATTGGCGGCCAAGTCAAAGACACCATGGGTATCGAAAACTTGATTTCGGTACCTAAAACCACGGGGCCGGAATTAACCAACGCGCTTCAGGCACACATGGACGATTACGACATTACGCTTAAATCACATTTGAAAGTGAGCAAAGTAGAGAAGGGTGAGATTAAACGAATTCACTTAAGCTCGGGCGAGGTGATTGAATCCAAAACCCTGATCGTCGCGACGGGTGCGAAATGGCGAGAGCTGGGGATTCCCGGTGAGAAAGAAAATATCGGCAATGGTGTCGCGTACTGCCCGCATTGCGATGGGCCGTTCTTCAAAGGCAAAGATGTTGCCGTGATCGGTGGCGGTAATTCAGGCATCGAGGCGGCCTTGGATTTGGCCGGCATCGTCAAGTCGGTCACGGTATTCGAATTTATGCCGGAACTAAAAGCCGATAGCGTCTTGGTAAAGCAAGCTCAAGCACGAGACAACATCACCATCATCAAGAACGTGGTGAGCAAACAGATTATCGCCGATAACGGTAAAGTGGTCGCAATTGAATACCAAGACCGAGCAACAGAAGAAGTGTTATATAGAGAACTGTCGGGCGTGTTCATTCAGATTGGTTTAGTGCCCAACAGCAGCTTCTTGGAGGGCATCGTTGATCTGAGCAAATACGGCGAAGTGAAAATTGATGAACGCGGCAGAACCTCAGAGCAAGGCATTTTTGCCTGCGGCGATGTTACGACCGTGCCGTATAAGCAAATCGTGATTGCCATGGGCGAAGGGGCAAAAGCCTCTTTGGCGGCGTTTGATTATTTGCTAATGAATCACTGAAGGGTGCTTAAAGCCAAGCTTTTCGGTAGCAAGATAACCACCATTAATATCAACTAATGGTGGTATATTTTGGATTTTAACTTTTCTAGCTGCATTAGCTTAAGTCCTAAGAGGTGAATTATGGCTAAAGTATGAACAAAAATTGTGTGAGCTGGATCACGTTGCTATGCTTACATGATTAGCATCAAAGTGTGTTGCTTCATATGGGTCATGAAAATGAAAAAGGGTTCGCTCGCTGTATTGTTATTATTGATGATTGTCCTAGTTCCTGCCTGGTCAATCGAGATAAAGGTTAGTGACTCCAGAGAGAATAATTTTTATATGGATGCATTATATTGGGTATTGGATAAGTCAGGGCAGGAATATCAAATTACCTACACAGAGCATCCTGTTTCTTCTCAACAACGAAAAATTATCCAATTAAAACAAGGTGATATCGACTTACTGTATGCAGGGACGAGTATAGAGCTAGAGCATGAGTTACTGCCTGTCAGATTTCCAATTATGCGAGGCTTGATTGGACGACGTCTATTCATCATCAACAATCGTTACCAAAAAGACTATGATTCGGTTAATAACCTGAATGACTTAAAAGGCTTTGTCGGTATCCAGGGTATCGGCTGGGGTGACACAAGAGTGCTTGAAGCATCTGACTTGCCTCAAATAGAAAAGCTTTATGATGATATTTTTATTAACCTCAATGCTGGTAGTCGATATTATTTTCCTCGAGGAATGACAGAGGTTTTTGCAGAGTTACAAGATAAAAAATTGAAATTGCCGGACATAGAGTTAGAACAAAAGATTTTGCTCTCATACAAAACGGCGGTATTTTTCTTTGTTAATCCTTCAAATAAGGCCTTAAAGGAAGCTTTAGACTCGGGTTTTCAAAAGGGGTATGAGGATGGCAGTTATGAGCAGTTTTTTTACAACCATTCTTTAATTACCACGGCTTTTGAAAATGCTCAGTTAGATAACAGAACCCTAATTGAAATAGATAACCCTTTTTTGAGTAAAGAGACGAAAGCAATTCCTGCAGGTTATTGGCATATAGACCCGCGTTAGATTCAATAGGTGAGTTACTTGTGAGGGCTGCCACCTAAGCTTGATTAAAAAGTGCTGAGATATTCAGTAAGGTTAAAGGCAAGGGAGCCGCCTTCACAGAATTTAATATAAGCATCTTGTAAGGTAAGCCCCTACTTTATCTAAGACACATCAGAATAAAGTAGGGCCTTCGCATGGAGGTTATTTCCTTAATTTGTTGATTCACTCAAATATTCAACGATCGACGATTGAATAAACTTAGTTCTATTTGCCAAGGTCGAGAGTCGATTAAAGCACAGATAAAGATTTTCACTAGAGGTATTGTTTAGCGAGTGTATCTTGATCAAATGTTGCAGATGAAATGCTTGGGCTGCATATAAAGGCAACACGGTAAATCCTATCCCTCTACTGACAGGTTCTAAAATTAAGCTAATTTGATTTGAAAAGCCTTTTTGCACAAATTGATCTATGTGTTCAAATTCAGGAAAGTTTTGGCTCAATAACAATCTTCCATGATGAACAGCATCTGGGTGTGAGATGAATCCTAGGTCGAGTAGTGTTTGCCACTCTACAGAGTCAACTTGGCTGGGCGTCACTAAAACCAAGGGTTCGATCGCTATTTTTTGGCTAATCAAGTTGCTCTCAGTATTTAATTCGGTCATCAGTCCTAAATCAATTCTGCGATCAAGCAAGTCTCGTTCAATGCTTTTATTTGGCGCAAAGATATAATCAATCACCAGTTTTGGGTGTGTTTGCTGGATGCCCAGCAAATAAGGGTAGAGTCTTAAGCCAACACTGCCTGGCGAAGCCAGTTTTATTCTTCCTTCGTATTTCTCATCTTGCTTAATCAGCTTTTCTAACTCTATCGCTGAGCGCAATAGCTCTTGGCCATTTTGATGGAGTAGATAGCCCGCATCGGTTAATGAAAAAGACTTTCCGTCTCTGAGTAACAAAGCCGTGTCTAATTGTTGCTCTAATTTTTTTATGTGCTGACTAACCCCCGACTGGGTCATGAAAAGCTTCTCGGCGGTTTGAGTAAAGTGCCCCACATCTACCAAGGTGCAAAATGTTTTTAACCAGTGCTGATTTATCATTACAACATGTACTCATATAGATAATAAATGATAATTTTAAATACTTTATCACAGGGCGTATGCTGACTTCATCAACAGTCATAAGTCGTGAGGAGAAAATATGAACAAGGCATATCCCAGAACGTTTTCGCACATTGGTATTTCAGTACCGAACTTAGAACAAGCAGTGAGATTTTATACCGAGGTATTAGGTTGGTATTTGATTATGGCACCAACAGAAATAATCGAAGATGATTCGCCGATAGGCGAAATGTGTACCGATGTGTTTGGGGCTCAGTGGGAGAAATTCAAAATAGCTCATTTATCGACAGGCGATAGAATTGGCGTGGAGTTATTTGAATTTAAGAACCAAGAGCAACCAGAGAATAATTTTGAATATTGGAAAACCGGTGTCTTTCATTTCTGTGTTCAAGACCCTAACTTAGAAGAATTAGTTGAGAAAATAGTTGAGGCTGGCGGTAAAAAACGAATGGTCGAGCCTAGGTATTATTATCCGAATGAGAAACCGTATCGAATGATTTATATGGAAGACCCCTTTGGAAATATACTAGAAATATACAGCCATAGTTACGAACTAACCTATGCTGCTGGTGCTTATTAGTTTGTAGTAAAAAAAGTGATTATTAATAGTTTCTATTGGTAATCACACTGCTACACTCAAATGTTATTCGAAAGTGCTTGATAATAGGCTTCGTAACCCCATTTCAGATACAGTTCTTTTAATTGACCAGTCTTATGAAGTACAGGTATGCGTTGATCAAATATATCAGCAAACTTCTTACCCTTATCGGTTTTAGCGAATCTGGCATACATATTTTTAAACAGGATGTTTTTAAGCTCATATTTTGCTAAATCAATCGTGTGTTCTTCTATATATAGTCTTAAATCGGTCAGGCTATCTATATAAGCGTCAATACGGTTGAGTTCTAGTAATGTCCAGGCTTGTTTATTATCGATAAGCTTGATGATTTGCATCGAAACATCTAAGTATTTGTCATAATTATAGCCTCTTATCCAGCCGACTTTTTTATCATGTAAGCTATCAATACTCTGCCAGCTTATATTGTTGCGTTTAAAAACAGCGGCACTAATATCAAGCCAGATAGGCTCTTTGGGAAAATAATACTGGTCAGGGTTTTCAATGTAAGAACCTAGCAAGGCATCGGCTTTCTTGAGCTTTACCATCGCGACACTTCTGGCCCAAGGGGTAATTTGAAAGCGGATCGAGATACCCATAGGTTCATAAATCATTTTCATCAGCTCAAAATAAAAACCCTCACCATTTTCTTCTGTAAAGGTCTTCCATGCGGGGGTGACGATAAAGAGTGTGTCTTTTTCAGATTTTTGAACATCGGTAGATGCCAGGCTAGAAGTAGATAAGCCAGATAAGCAGAAACTAAACGCGATGATTTGCCATATAAATATGGGATGCATAGAAATCCTTTAAAATAGGCTAACAGCAAATGTAGTGTTTAAAGAATAGTTCAGCAAGAAAGTATTAAAAAGTGATGATACTGAAAAAATAATGCATGAATGAATATTCAGACATGTCTCTTTAATAGATAAGCGATATGTTATTACTTAGTTTGTTTTGGGTAAGTTGTTTTTTTCTTTATCTTCTGGCTTTTTAGCATCGCCAATGACATTTTTAGCAGGGCACACTTTAACGATAGGGCATTTAGCACAGCCGATTGCGAATGAGACAGGGCATAGTTGCATGGTGACTTTCCTTAGTTGCTTAGATACGTGTACATAGTATAGAGCTATGACCTAAAGGAAAGAAAGGCTAGTTACATAAATGTTTGATCGAAATGATCGAATCAACGCAGTTTTTACTCAACGCTAATTTTTTTCATATTTCTAAATAGATCTGAGCTGGTCTCATCAAAACCTAGTTTGGTTTGATCGATAAACAATACGGGTAATTTATGAGCGTTCGCGATCTTGAGGCCTTCTTGAGTCCCTAAACACAGTAAAGCTGTAGACCAAGCATCGGCAACGGTAGGGTTTTCGTGTATCACCGTAACGGAAACTGTGGAATGCGTCACCGGCGCACCCGTTCGGGCATCCAGAATATGGCTATAACGTTTGCCGGCTTCATCGTAATAGTGCCGATAGGTTCCAGAAGTCATGATGGCTGTGGGTTCTTTGGTGCCGATGTTGATGATTTTTTGAAAACCGCTTGCCTCGGGTAAGGGACGTTCGATGACAATTTTCCAGGCTTGCTGATTCGGTTTTTGGCCGCGAGTTTGAAGCTCACCCCCGATTTCAACCAAATAGTTCTCAATGCCTTGTTCATCTAATAAATGGGCGAGTTTGGCGACGCTATAGCCTTGCCCGATTGACGACACATCAATATGCACTTTACCTAGTTGTTTTTGAATGAAGTTCTCGTGTGTCTGGATTTTTTCCATACCCACTGAATACATGACATTGCTCAATTCTTCTGCGCTAGGTATGGATAGCGATTTAGTTGAAAAGCCCCAAAGGTTGAACAGGGGCTTAATGGTTAGGTCATAACAGCCTTCGCTGGCGGTATGAACCTTTCGAGCCTCTTCAATAAGATAGATAAGTTCAGCGTCGGTCTTTATCTCTTTCGTGTCTAAATTGTTATTTACCTGGCTGATGATGGAGTCATCAATGTAGTTCGATAGAACGCTGTCAATTCTTAATAACTCGGCATCTAAGGCCGCTTGAATTTGTTCCTTGTCATGGCTGATGCTATCCCAATAGCTAACATGCCAAGTGGTGCCCTGAGCCGATCCACTTAACTTAATGATTTCAGGTTCATTCGAGCAAGCACTTATGATCAGAACTGAGAATAAAGCAAAACATAGAAACGAAACTGACAATCTTGAACGCACGTTTATGCTCCGATCACAGACTGAAGGAGATAGGCGTTATAAGCCAGGTAAGCGCTTAATAGAATGCCACCTTTCAGACGTCCGATTTTATGCTCTTTGCCAGATCCATAGGCCATAACTAGTAACACGATAATTAAACCAAACATCACCGACCAGTCTCGCCATAGTACTTCTGGTTCAAGCCCTGACATGGGTTCTATCGTGCCGGCGATACCGATCACAGCGAGTAGGTTAAACATGTTTGAACCAATTACGTTGCCGATGGCGATATCATGTTCGCCTTTTTTAGCTGCCACAATAGATGCCGCCAGCTCGGGGAGTGAAGTACCTAAGGCGACAATGGTTAAGCCGATAATTAAATCGCTGACGCCGAGCTGTTGAGCAATTTCAACGGAACCCCAGACTAAAATTCGCGAACTTCCGACCAGCACAGCAAGGCCAAGTGCTAACCAAAACAAAGCCTTACCAAGGGTCATCGCATGTTCTAGTTGTGCTTCAAACTCACTTTCCAAGGCATCGTCTTTAGTGTTTAAAGCCGCATAAATAGACCAGCCAATGACCACGAAAAAGCCAGCCAAGAGAATGAACGACTCAACAAGGGTGAGAGATAAATCCCATAGGAAGAAGCCGGTTAACAAGCTGATGGCGATTAATAAAGGGATTTCTTTTTGGATAAGTTTGGAGTGAACAACCATTGGTGCGACAAGCGCTGTGGTACCCAAAATCAGACTGATATTGACAATGTTAGAGCCTAGTCCGTTCCCGAGAGCAAGTGCAGGGTTACCATCCATTGCCGCCATGGCAGAGACCACCATTTCGGGAGCCGAGGTGCCAAAGCCAACGATGACCATACCGATTAACAGCGAGGGTAAACCCATGTGTTTGGCGGTGGCGGCAGCACCATCCACAAAGCGGTCTGCGCTCCAGACTAACAAGATAAAACCGACGAAGATGGCCAGTGCAGGAAGTAACATAAGAAGACCTTTTTAATTCAAAATAAGAAAATAAATTAACGCACCCAAAATCATTCGATAGATGACATAAGGCCACATACCGAAGCGGTTTAACCATTTCAAAAAGAAATGAATAGCCAGCATGGCAGTGATGAAAGACGTCAGACCGCCTATCATAAATGCCGTCCAGTCTATGATAGCGGTTTCATCGTTTGCCACTTCAAGAATCTTCACCGAAGCGGCTAGGAATGTAATAGGGATCGCCAGCAAGAAAGAAAACCGCGATGCCGCTTCACGGGTGAGACCTAGCAATAAACCGGCGGTAATGGTCGAGCCCGAGCGAGAGGTACCTGGAACTAAGGCCAGTGCCTGGCAAAGCCCAATTACTAATACGTCTTTTGCTTTAATGTCGTTGATCGACCGAGTTTGTTTTGCCGTTACATCGGCAAAGCCTAATAACACACCAAAGACGAGGGTGGTCATCATAATGATTTCAGCGGAACGAAGATGGGTATCAATGATGTCGAGTAAGGCTAAACCCGCTAAACCCGCAGGAACTGTACCGAAAACAACGGCCCAAGCTAAACGGCTTTGACCAACATGTTGGCGTTTAATGATGGACGAAACACCGTCTTTTAATAAATTACTCACGTCATTTCGGAAATACAAAACGACAGCTAATAATGTACCAATATGCACAGCCAGGTCGAAAGCAACTCCTTGGTCATCTTCGCCAGTAAAAAGTGGCATTAACACTAAATGGCCAGAACTTGAAATGGGTAGGAATTCAGTAATCCCTTGTATGATGCCTAACCACACCGCATAAACTGCATCCATCGAGAAAAGGCTCCTGTTGTTTTTAAAGCGTTAGGTGATTACTGAGAAATTAAATTTGAAGACCACATGAAAGCGCGGATTCTACCATAGCTGAAGGTGAATACAATTTTATGAAGCCGAGATAATGATGACTGTAATGTTTGAGCACGGTTGCTCATAAATTTAACCACTGAGTAACATAGAACACTAGCCAAAATGCTTAGAGACCAAGTTCCTTAACAGCAAGGGACGTGGTTACTGATAGCTCGAATATAAACTGAGAGTCTGGTGCAGGATAAATCATAAACGTTCACTAGTATGCGATGTTAAAAATAAAAACATTCTAAACAAGCGATAAGCACCGAAAGTGTGGGATAATCCTTGCCCTTTTATTATCTCGGTAACCACTCTTCTATGCCTTTACTGTCTCTTACTAATGTCTCCCTTGCCTTTGGCAATCATATTCTTTTTGATGGCGTTGATCACACCGTTCATCGTGGTCAGCGTACCGGTATCCTAGGCCGCAACGGCGCGGGTAAATCTACTTTTATGAAAATGCTGGATGGGCAGCATGTGCCTGATAGTGGCAAGCTATGGATTCGTCCGGGTATCAAAGTGGGTTATCTCACTCAGGACTTGCCCGATGCAAACGAAGCCACGGTTTATGATGTGGTATCTGATGGCTTGGCAGAAGTCGGGGCGCTTTTAAAAGAATATCACCACCTTACAATGGGTGATTTCGATGAAGAAAGTATGAAACAGCTGTCTATTGTTCAAGATAAGCTTGAAGCTAAAGACGGCTGGAGTTTCGGCCAAAAGATCGATGCGATTATCGAAGCGCTCGATCTACCTGCTGATACACCCATGAAATCACTCTCTGGTGGTTGGCGTCGCCGGGTCGCAATGGCGCGAGTGCTGGTGAGTGAGCCTGATTTATTATTGCTAGATGAGCCGACTAACCATCTCGATATTCCTACCATTTTTTGGCTTGAAAAACAGTTAGAGTCTTTCCGTGGCGCGCTCATGCTGGTGACGCATGACCGCGCCTTCCTACAGCGTATGTGTACGTCAATTATTGAAATTGACCGTGGTAACTTACGTTTTTGGGACGGTGATTATAAAGGTTTCTTAGTATTTCAAGCTGAGCAGTTAGCCGCGGAAGAAACGGCTAATAACTTATTTGATAAGCGTTTAGCACAAGAAGAAATTTGGATTCGCCAGGGCGTTAAAGCGCGTCGTACCCGTAATGAAGGTCGTGTTCGTGACTTAAAGAAAATGCGTGATGAGCGAAGCCAGCGACGCGAGCGCCAAGGAAAAGCCAACTTCGCTGTAGAAACGGCAAGCCGATCCGGGAAAATTGTTGTCGAGGTTGAGAATTTATCGAAAACCTATGATGGTCAGTGCATTGTTAAAGATTTTTCTACCGTCATTATGCGTGGTGATCGAATAGGCTTTATTGGCGCAAACGGCATGGGTAAATCGACCTTGTTGAAATTGCTCTTAGGCCAAATTCAACCCGATCAAGGTAGTGTGAATATTGGCACCAAGATGGAACTGGCCTATTTTGACCAATTACGCGATCAATTAGATTTGAATAAAACCGTGATTGAAAACATGGCCGAAGGTAGGGAGTTTATCACTATCAATGGTCGTGATCGTCATGTGATTAGTTACTTGCAAGATTTCATGTTCACCCCTGAGAGAACCCGTCAGCCCGTGAAAGCGCTTTCGGGCGGAGAGCAAAACCGTTTAATTCTGGCGCGTTTATTTAGCAAGCCTGCCAACGTACTGGTATTGGATGAGCCGACCAACGACTTGGATATGGAAACCCTCGAATTACTGGAAGAAATCCTTTTGGAGTTTGATGGAACTATTTTGCTAGTCAGTCACGACCGTGAATTTCTCGATAACGTGGTCACCAGTTGTATCGTCTTTGAAGGTGATGGTGTGGTTAATGAATATGTGGGGGGGTACGCCGACTTCATTCGACATGGCGGCAGATTGCCCTCACTTAACAAGAAGTTATTAGCGGATAAGTAGTCTTATGTCGGGCACCCTAGAGTCACTAAACAAACACTTTGGTCTCAGTGGCAAAATCAACTTTGTCGAAGACCATAATTTAGTGAAGCTAGAGGTGCTAAGTCAGAGCTCTCGCCTTGAATGTTATCTGCAGGGGGCGCATATCACTTCCTTTAAGCATAATAAGGCGGGTGAGTTACTTTGGCTCAGCCCTATAGCCAATTTTGCACAAGGGAAGGCGATTCGTGGCGGTATTCCTCTTTGCTGGCCTTGGTTTGGCAAGCATTCCGATGCGTCACTTCAGCAACATGGTTTTGCCAGAAACAGTCTGTTTGAAGTGAGCAAAACTTCCGCTCTAGATAATGGTGATGTTGAAATAGTGCTTCGCTTGACGGCGAATGAGACCACTTTGAGCATTTGGCCTTACCAGTTTTTATTAGAGGTGAGTATTACGCTAGGTGAGAGCTTATCGGTTGAATTAATAAGCCATAACAAAGACGACAAACCCTTCTTTGTGACAGAGGCGATTCATAGCTACTTCAAGCTTGATGATATTTCTAGGCTAAGCATAGGCGGCTTAGAAGGCGCGAAGTATTATGACCAGTTGTCGGATAAAGAGTGTGTGCAAGCTGAAGTAAATTGCTGTATTAACCAAGAAACAGACCGGATCTATCAGGCGCCTGAAAATGGCATCCAGTTACTACACAATGATGGTGTTAAAATAGGGCTCGTACAAGAGAATGCAAACGCCGTGGTGGTTTGGAACCCGTGGGTAGGCAAGTCAGCCTCAATGAATGATTTTCCGGATAGTGGCTACAAAAATATGGTCTGTGTTGAAGCCGCTAATGCGCGCTATAAAGTAATCAACTTAGCGCCTGGCTCCAGGCATTCCATTAAGCAAACTCTACAAATAGCGCTTGAGTAGGTTTTAATAACATCAGGATTGCACGGCATAGACATGGCTACAATTTTTGCCATTTTCTTTGGCTAAGTAAAGTGCAGTGTCTGCATGCTTAAATAAGTCTCTTTTATTTAGTTTGTCAGCCTTTAAAGCTTCAATTCCAATACTGACGGTCACAACCCCCGCTTCAGATTTTGTGTGTTTGATTGCTAATGCTTCAATATTTTTTCGAATTTTTTCTGCAATGGCCAGCGCGCCTTCAGAGTCTGTTGCTGGCAGTAGCACAACAAATTCTTCACCCCCAAAGCGGGAAACTAAATCAGTCTCTCGCGAAAGCGAGTTATTCATAGACTCTGCAACATGAAGGAGTGCTAGGTCTCCATTATCGTGGCCATAGTGATCGTTGTAGGCTTTAAAATTATCAATATCTATCATTAATAGTGAAAGGTAGGAGTCATTACGCTTAGCGCTTGCAATGTTTTCTTCGAGGCGTCGCTCATAAAAACTGCGGTTTGATAGTTTGGTTAAATAATCAGTATCGCTCCTGACTTTTAATTGCTTATTTGCTTCCTCCAGAGCTTTGGTACGGTTTGCTACCAGTTGTTCAAGATCAATATTCATTTGATTGAGCTTCATCTCGATAATCTTGTGGTCAGTAATGTCTTGAACAAAGGCAACAAAGTGATCAATGCTGGAATCGTCTTTGCGAATGCAACTGACCGAAATGCTGGTGAAAATAACGCTGCCATCTTTCCGAACGAAGCGTTTATCCAGGGTATAGCCTTCAATTGTACCGGCGAGAACTTTCTCAAATTTAGCTAGGTCAGCCTCTAAATCATCAGGGTAGGTGATTTCAGCCCAAGACAAGGTGATGAGTTCTTCCCGAGTGTAACCCAGAGTTTCACACAGCTTGTCGTTGACCTCAACCCAGCCTTTATCGATCGATGTCACCGCCATGCCGATCAGGCCTAAATTGAAGTAATGTTGATAATGTCCAACCATGTTGAATGCGGTCCTGATGACTTTGGCTTGCTGTTACACTCTGGTATGTGGCTATATAGCAATTTGATTTGATGAGTTGCTTTAGGTGTCACACTAAGCTCTACCAATCATATTGAGTGTAGTCCGTTCTAGTTGAAATCACCACTATCTCAGAGGAACTAAAGAAGTTAGCAAAAATGACTCTTTCAGCACAACTCAGCATTTTGTTTAGTATTTGCTTAGTATTTGTTTAGTATTTTTTGGCTAGAACTCTTTTCGCTTGCGCTACCCATTAGATTGCTTTTTAAAGTAAGAAATCTCTTGTGCTTGAAGATTCACTTACTAAATTGACAATAGCGCTTAGCGTAACTGATTAATTCAGGGTCTTGTGTTTCGAGAACAAATTTACCTTTCTCAATAATGGCGAGCGGGCTCGCACTCAGATTGCCGCCTTTCTGGTTTTTTTCAAGATAACAATATTGCTCGCTGGGCATTCTCAAATTATCGGGCTGGAAGGTTTTTCCAGTCACAGCATATTCCCCCGTGGGGAGCAGCGTTCGATGAAACACGGTAAAAGAGGTGTTGATAAAATTTTGTTCCCTTGACGGCGTTTGTTCTTGTTGCGACAGGGTATCCAACGCTGAATAGGTATTGCGGTCGCGAAGGCCATCTTGCTGCGTGGCTTGAGGCTCCCACGGTGGAGTGAAGCTGCCGGTGTTTAGATAAAACAGCCAATAGATAATAGCGGCGGTGAGTGCGATAACAGACAGGCTTAAGGTGATATGCAGAAACATCAGTGTGCGTCGAGACGTCTGTTGGTATTGATAAAGTTCAGTGATCTCAAAGCGCTTTTCGACTTCGGTATCAATGGCTTTGTTCATCGCCTCGAAATTATGGGCGATAAAGGAAAAGCCTTTTTTGTTATTGCCACTATTGTCTTCCTCCTGCAAGAAGTTATCTTCCTTAGTCATTGGGTTTAGCTTCCTTGGACTGCGGAGGCTGGTTGGGTGATTGTGGTTCTTCTATATCTTTCGGGTCGAATTTTTCATTAGTTGCCAGCTTTAGAAGCGATTTATCATTGGTATATAAAGGAACGTGGACAATCTCTTTCTTAATGATTTCTACCGGCACTTCAACACGTATAACCTTTTCAATAGGCACTTCTTTAATGACTTCTTTCGCGACTTCTTTGATAACAGGGCTTCGCTGAACGCGACGCCAGTAAATAAATAATCTACGCAAACTGTTGAAGGATTTCCGTGTTAGTGAGCTCAAATTATCATGCGGGCTGGATCGATCATCAATATAAGGGTCTCGAATAACGTAAGAGGCAAAGGCTAATAAAATGCCCGTGACGGCAATGAGCATGGCTAAACTGCCAAACCAAAGCCCCGCAATACTCATCACATCTTTTCTATCTAAGTCAGCGGCAGATTCCTTATTAAACCACCATTGCGCCATGCGATAGACCTGATTGTCACCGACTTTCACATTGACCAGATTACGTAATTCCACGCGCTGGTTTTGTTTCTCAAACAGCGTTTTTTCGATATCGGCAACTAACGATTTATTCTGAGAAAGGGTTTTAAACGAATTTTCTCTGAAAGCTTCATTTTCCTTCTGTTGTTCCTGGAATTTTGACTCAATGCTGGTCAGTTCTTTCATATGCGTCTTAATCACATTTTCAATGTCTTTCTCGCGTGCGCCTAAACTTTTACTCAAGGTCATGGATAAATTCTGAATTTCTTTATTCAGTTTATCTTCGCGAATTTGGTAGCGATCTTTAACGGCTTCAATATCTTTGTTGAAACGATCTCGGAGCTGCTTTTGTCTATCTGAATCACTCAGTTCATTCAGTTGGGTGCGTAAAGCTTCAACTTTCTGTTCTTGCTGGTTCACGCGTTTATTTTGTTGCTCGCGTACTTTGTTTTCAGAAAAGTACCCTGCGTCTTCAATTTTTTTCTCACGCTCTTCACGTAAGGTTTGCAGGTAGTTTTGTTCATTAATGAGTTGTTGTTGCAGGCTTCTACGTTGGGTATTGATTTCACTCGAGGCATTTTCGGTTAATTGGGTTGATGCATTGATCAAGGCATCGATTTCTTTTTGGCGGTCTGCTCTTAAGGCCTTAACTTGGTCGCGGCGATCATCAATCTGGTCATTCAAACCTTTAATGTATTCCGTTTGGGATGCGGCACGTAAACCTTGGATTCGGTCTTGAATAATATTCGCTTGGCGGGATCGTTCCTCAGATATAACCGCATGGCGTTGGCTATATTCTGTCTCGATTTGCGGCGCACTTAAGTTTGCTAAACGGTCACGTTTTTCAACTAAAGGGGCAATTTCTTCTTCTACGGCGACTAATTCTTTTTTGTACTTATCAATCGAAAAAATTAATGCGTGAAAGTTACGTTCAAAACCATTGAGCGCCGACTCGAAGGTAATAAAGGCCAAAAATAGTAAAGAAACGCTAAAGACAAATTTCCATTTTCTATGGCTGGTTTTGTAGGTAGCGCCAACAAAGGGGATTTTAGTAATTTCAACAATCGCCACCATCAGGAAGGGCATCATCGCGATAAACACATTGGTGTAATCACCGAAGCCCAAAACACCATTCTTATTGGCTTCGAGTTCTTCAAAAGAGGTGATGCCTTGCATGATGGAAATGGCAAAGCCGATAATAACGGCGCAGATTTCCACCGCCCACGCAAAGATAATAAGCTTTTTACCGATGCTTTCTCTTTCGGCACTGACTTTGGGGGGGCGGGCTTGTTGCTGCGGTTGAGCCGGATTAGATCTAATGTTGGATGTTGCTTCGGCTGTCATGCTTATACCTTTTGATTATTCTTGTTATGCTTCTGCTAGGATTATCGCTAGGGCAGTGCAGGGAGTAAACACGATTTTGTTGATAAATTTGTCGAGTTCCTCAAATATGAAAAAAATAACCATCTTGAAATCGCTATTCATCATCCTTGTTATGGTAGTGACTATTTCTGCGTGCGCTTATCATGATATTGAAGAGATAGAGCCCGAACAGGATATTGTGGCGTTACAAGAAAAGCAAAACGCAGATATTGAAAAACAAGCAGAGCCTAAGGAAGAAAAAAAACAACTTGATGAAAATATTTCCTTACCGACAATAAAAAAAGAATCTCAAGAATCTCAAGAATCTCAAGAATC
>JBFJZQ010000007.1:0-25660 GCA_041622015.1 Oleiphilaceae bacterium | reverse complement strand
GGCGCGCCATACAATATTTATAAGGAAGGCTTAGTGAAGTTTGAGTATTGGGTTTTTGTTAAAGGGATGTTAATGGGAGCTGCCGATATTGTTCCTGGTGTTTCGGGCGGGACGGTTGCATTTATAACCGGAATATATGAGCGTTTGCTTCATGCGCTGAAAATGCTCCTTCCAGCCTTTTTCGGTTTAATTAAATCTAAGCAGTTTAAGCGTTTTATTGAAGCAACAGACCTGCTTTTTCTCATTACACTTTTTTCCGGAATTTTAGTGAGTGTTGCCTCATTAGCTAAAATCATTAGTTATTTAATGGTTCATTTTCCCATTCCTTTATGGTCTAGCTTTTTTGGGTTAATTATTGCTTCAGTATTTGTCGTAGCTAAAGATATTAAACAGTGGTCAGTTAGCTTGGTTATTTGTCTCTTACTCGGAGTTATGGTCGCTTGGGGGGTGACGCAGATATCACCCGCATCGTTACAAAAAAGTACTATGACTATCTTTTTCTCAGGGATGTTGGCCATTTGTGCCATGGTCCTTCCAGGAATATCAGGAAGTTTTATTTTGGTCATTTTGGGAAGTTATTCTTGGGTCTTGGATGCAATTAAACAGTTTGAGTGGTCAACTTTAGGTATTTTTCTTCTGGGGTGTCTGCTTGGTTTGTTATCCATTGCAAATATATTGTCTTGGGCTTTTGAAAAATACAGGGAAATTACCCTAGCTATTTTAACCGGCTTTATGCTGGGAGCGGTTGCAAAAGTATGGCCGTGGAAACACGTCGTCTCTTTTCGAGAAAATAGTAAAGGGGAGATGATACCTTTAAGTGAAGAGTTAATCTTGCCATCTACTTACGAAATGTTAACGGGCCATGATTCTCTGTTGTATGTTGCGTTATGTTGCGCGATTTTTGCTGCAGCAATGGTCTATTTTTTAGCGAATTATGCGGCAAAAAAATAAAATTAACGTAAGAATGATGCTTTAGGTTTGTTTTTCTTTTGTGTTACCTGGGGTGACATTATTTTCTTGTGGTAACGACTTGGCGCAATATAATCTAAGGTAATATGATTAAAGATTAATGACTTAGCTAAACTAGTTAAGAAGGCTTCTAGAAGATATATTATTTTTTAGAATATAAATATATTTTTTTAATTCATTAAAGAATATGAAGGTATGAAGAGTTGATTAAAAAACATTCAACATTGGAGTGCTTGAGGCATTTATTTGAACATGTTTTGGTCAATGTAACATTTTGTATCTTGCTTGTTGTGTTTATGGCTTCGTGTACATCTTCCTCTATCTATCTTAATAAAAAATTTAATCCACCAGTATATTTTGGTCAGCATGTTGTTCAGTCTGGAGATACGCTTTACCGTATTGCGTGGCGCTATGGTAGAGGCATAGAGGAGTTAGCGGAAGCTAACAATATTGCCCCTCCATATGTGATAGTGCCAGGTCAGAAAATTAACTTAGAAAAAACACGGTCTTATGCGAAAAACAACAGAAAAAATATCAAACACGCCGCTCAGGCCGAAAAAAATGTAACAAAAAGTAAAGAAAGTGTAAGTGAACGTAAAAGTGTAACGGAAAATAAAAAATATAAGAACTTCAAGAACATAAATTGGAAGTGGCCTCATCTTGGCCCGATTATTGCCAAATATAACTCACGTTCTTCTAGAAACATGGATGGACTTGCTCAGGGGGTGCCAAATAAAGGTATCGATATCTCAGGGCAAATCGGCGATCCAATATTCGCAGCGGCAGACGGAGAGGTTGTCTACGCGGGTAATGGTTTGTTGGGCTACGGTAACTTGGTCATTATTAACCATAATGAGCATTATTTAAGTGCCTACGCGCATAATCGCAATATCCTAGTGAAAGAAGGGCAAATAATAAAAATAGGGCAAAAAATCGCTGAGATGGGTAGTTCTGAGTCACAACAAACAAAGTTGCACTTTGAAATCCGACGAGATGGTCAACCTGTTGATCCTCTTCAATACCTGCCGAAGTGACCTATTAGCCTTAAGCAGCATCAAATACCTCAATTGAGGGTTTGTAAGAAACATAAACAGCTAGGTTGTTTTGGCTCTAGGATGTTGGGCAAAACAAACAATAAAAAGCGAGGCGAGACAGATGTCAGCAGAAAGAGATATTTATTTTGATTTAGTCGATGACGAAATAGATTTGTCAGAAGAAGCATCACTTGATGAAGCGGGTAGTGATGGTGAGGATGATGATTCAGTCGTTACTTCAATCTATGCCGGTCGAGGTAAAGCGAAAAAAGCATCTAGTTTAGGTTTGGCAGAAGGGCAAACGGCTTATCGTCAACTAGATGCAACACAAATGTATCTAAATGAAATTGGTTTTTCTCCTTTATTATCTCCTGATGAAGAAGTCTATTTTGCTCGCTTAGCGCAAAAAGGTGATGAAGCAGGGCGCAAGCGCATGATCGAAAGTAACTTGCGTCTAGTTGTCAAAATTTCTCGCCGTTATGTAAATCGTGGTCTGACCTTGTTGGACTTGATAGAGGAAGGTAACTTAGGTTTGATTCGCGCTGTTGAGAAGTTTGATCCAGAGCGTGGGTTCCGTTTTTCTACCTATGCTACTTGGTGGATCCGTCAAACAATTGAAAGAGCTATCATGAATCAGACGCGTACCATACGTTTGCCTATTCATGTTGTTAAAGAATTAAATTTATATTTACGTGCAGCACGTGAATTAACACAAAAATTAGATCATGAACCTTCGCCAGAAGAGATAGCGGATCTATTAGATAAGCCGGTTGCTGATGTTAAGCGTATGCTTGGTTTGAATGAGCGCGTTACCTCTGTAGATATGCCTATGGGTGGAAGCACAGATAAATCGTTACTTGATACGGTTGCAGATGAAACTGCGTCTGATCCGGCTGAATTGCTTCAAGAAAGTAATTTGCGCGGAAGTATTGATGGCTGGTTGGATCAGCTATCCGGCAAGCAGCAAGAAGTATTGTCGCGTCGTTTCGGTTTGCGTGGCTATAGAATGAGTACATTAGAAGAAGTTGGAAAAGAAATTGGCTTGACTCGAGAGCGTGTACGACAGATTCAAGTAGAAGCTTTAAAGCGTTTGAGAGATATTCTTGAAAAACAGGGATTGAATGGCGAAACACTGTTTACGGGTGCTTTCTAACAAGCTCTAGTTTAGTAATCCAAGGCCGCATATTGCGGCCTTTTTATTGTGCTTCGCATCGTGGTAATAGTTAGAAAATTAGTCAGTTGTTTTTTGTTTGAATTCACATAGATCCTCAATTGGGCAAGCACCACATTTTGGTTTTCTTGCGATGCAAATATATCTCCCATGTAAAATAAGCCAGTGATGAGCCTCTAGTAAGAATTCTTTAGGGATGAATTTCAAAAGATTTTTTTCAACTTCCAGTACGTTTTTCCCTGGTGCAATTTTGGTTCGGTTTGCGACCCTGAATATGTGCGTATCAACAGCCATAGTTGGTTGGTTAAAGGCAGTATTTAGAACAACATTTGCTGTTTTCCTGCCGACGCCAGGAAGTTCCTCCAAAGATTCTCTGTTAGAGGGAACATTGCTGTTGTGCTTATTGATAAGAATCTCACAGGTTTTGATTATGTTTTCAGCTTTGGCATTGAATAGGCCGATAGTCCTAATGTGGTCCTTAAGTCCGTCTATACCCAGATCAAAGATAGCTTGCGGTGTATTCGCGATAGGGAATAACTTATCGGTTGCTTTGTTAACGCCCTTGTCAGTGGCTTGTGCTGATAAAATAACAGCAATCAAAAGTTCAAAAGGGGATGAATAGTTAAGTTCTGTTTCAGGGTTGGGATTGTTTTCTTTGAAACGAGAAAATATGTCATGACGCTTGGATTTGTTCATAGTGAATTCAAAATAAGTAAAAGTGGTTAGGATATTCTTGATTAAAATTTAAACTATTTGTTCGAAAGTGTTTTAATTCTGGTTTTATACGAGTATACTCACGTCAGCCTTGAAAGCCCGGCTATTTTTTTATGTTCTGCATTTCGAATACCTAGTAATAGAGCTCTTTCTGTAAGCATAAGTTATACCCAGTTTTTCGGCGTTTATATAGTTTAGTTTATTTAGTCAGGATATGATTATGTCAGATAGAGTTACAGGTAAAGTTAAGTTTTTCAATGAATCTAAAGGTTTTGGTTTTATTGAGCAAGAAAATGGCCCAGATGTATTCGTACATTTCAGTGCTATCCAGTCAGACGGTTTTAAAACCCTTGCTGAAGGACAAGCTGTAGAATTTACAGTTGGTCAGGGCAACAAAGGCCCACAAGCTGAGAACGTTTCTCCTTTATAAGAAATTCTTATAAATAGGAAGTATTCAAAGGCCCTAGTATTTTATACTAGGGCCTTTTTTATGTGTGTTCTAAATTAATAAGAAAAGCAATTATCTGTTTATCTTGCGGTAATATTCTCAATTCAGTGGGTAGTTTTCAGATGAAAAGCGAGTATTTGGATGCTATTGTTGGTTACTTTTCAGGGCTTACAAAAGGTCTTTAGTTATTATGAGCGATTGCTTTACAGGAAAACGAATCCTCTTGGGGTTAACGGGCGGCATAGCTGCTTATAAAGCTGCTGATTTATGTCGTCAGTTGGTAAAGCTTGGTGCTGATGTGCGTGTGGTAATGACCCAGGGTGCGTGTGAGTTTATAACGCCATTAACGATGCAGGCATTGTCCGGAAATTCAGTACATACGAGCCTGCTAAATGCTGATGCTGAAGCTGGCATGGGGCATATCGAACTGGCTAAATGGCCGGATTTAATCATAGTGGCGCCAGCTACAGCAAATTTTATTGCGAAGTATGCCAATGGCTTGGCCGATGACCTTTTAACAACTATTCTTCTTGCAACAACTGCTCGTGTTGCTATTGCTCCGGCGATGAATCAAGCAATGTGGCAGCATCCCATCACGCAACAAAATGTATTTTTTTTGCGAGACACCTTAAAAGATAATTTACTTCTTATTGGTCCCGACAATGGTGTTCAGGCCTGTGGTGATGTCGGACCAGGAAGGTTATTAGAGCCAGTAGAAATTGTAGAACACTTATCTTTAATGATGACAGATAAAAGCAGTCATCTTAAGCCAGAGATAAAAAGCGCCATATTGACTGGAAGAACTGTTGTGATTACTGCAGGGCCAACACGAGAAGCGATTGATCCGGTTAGATATCTATCAAACCATAGCTCTGGCAAGATGGGTTATGCGCTTGCTGATGCATGTTATAAATTGGGTGCAGAGGTGATCGTGATCTCCGGGCCATGTCATTTGCCGCAGAGTCAAAGTATTAAATTTGTAAATGTTCAATCAGCGGTTGAAATGTATACCAAGGTGCATGAAACAATAGATGAGTCCTGCGATATCTTTATAGCGTGCGCTGCTGTGGCAGACTATCGTCCTGTTAATGCCTCAGAGCAGAAAATAAAAAAAGACAAGCAGGTCTCCAATGAATTAACAATTCAATTAGAAGAAAATCCAGACATAGTCGCGTCAGTAGCAAAGAGAAAGCATAAACCTTTTACTGTAGGTTTTGCCGCTGAAACTCAAAATGTCAACGAGTATGCAAAAGATAAATTAGAAAGAAAGAAGCTTGATATGATTGTGGCAAATGATGTCTCACAGCCAGGACAAGGTTTTAATAGTGAATTTAATCAAGTGACTATGATCAGTGCAGATAATGAAATTGCATTAGAATTGGCTCAAAAAGAGCTATTGGCTGACAAGATAGTTGCTCATATCGCTCAGCGATACCTAAAAATTTAAACTCAATAAAAGAAGTAAGACTAAGATTATGTTAAATAATTCAGTTCAAGTGAAGCTATTAGATTCACGCTTAGGAAAAACGATACCCCTTCCAGAATATGCAACTAAAGGTTCGGCAGGTTTAGATTTAAGGGCTTGCCTAGATCAAAAACTTATATTGTCTCCGGGAGAGACTATACTGATACCAACGGGTTTATCTGTTTACATTGGTAATCCTGAATGGGCCGCAATGTTACTGCCTCGATCAGGTCTAGGGCATAAACACGGTATTGTGCTTGGCAACTTGGTGGGGCTTATTGACTCAGACTACCAAGGGCAATTAATGGTGTCCTGTTGGAACCGAGGAAAAGAAGATTTCACGATTGAAATAGGAGAACGAATTGCACAAATGGTGATAGTGCCCGTTGTGCAGGTAGGGTTTGATATTGTGTCCGAGTTTAAAGAGAGTGATCGGGGTGAAGGTGGTTTTGGATCTACTGGACGATCTTAATACCTAGAGAAACTAACAGGAAATGGTTGAATGAAATTGTTTAAAAAAAATAATGCAGATGCTGAAAAGTCGGGTGATGAAGTTCAGCCTAGGTTAAAAAAAACTGCAAATAATAATGATAAAAATTCTAAAAATCGTTCATTGAACTCCTGGATTATTCAGCCAATAGCAATATCTGCTATTTGTTTCGGGTTATGTTATTTATTAATGGAGATTTTTTTCCTTAAGCCTTTAGATCTTAACTATCAGTCACAAGTGACCAATCATCAGGCAATAGCAATTGAACGTAACGTCAGTCTCTATCTTGCGAATCAGGTAGCATGGGTTAATTCTCTTACAAGTTCGGATGTGTTGGGTTCAGCTTTAAGTACTGAAGTACTTAAGAAAATTAAACCGGAAATTAAAGATATAAAAGTCTTCTCCATAGAAAGTCTTAATCAGGTTGGCACGCAAGATACTATGAGTTTTGCGAGTATGGATTTACTCAGAAGAGCTGCAAAAGGAGAAAAGACACAAATTGAAGCATTTCTAAATGATAAAACTTGGTTTTTCCAAACCGCCTCCAAGCTTGAAAGTCAATCCCAAGGTATTGAAAGTAATGACATTGTATTGGTTGTATTTGATTTAACGGGGATAGAAAATATTATTAAAAGCTACCAGAACACCTTTGATGGTGAAGTCTCTCTTCTTGTTGATGGAATTAATAGGCCCCTTGTCCAAGTCGGAAATGCTATAGACGAAAACAGTATTACTTTAGCAACTAGCTTATCGAAGTGGTCTATAAAATATTCACCATCGTCTAATGCTTTTTATCCGCAAGACAGAACCATGTTATGGTTTGTCATCCTCGCTGTTTTGATAGTTTACGTACTTGTTTTGACGCTGATCTTACGTATAAATTTAAATACCATAAAGAGTGACTTGCAACGAGCCACGCAAATGGTTTCTAAAGCGATGGAAAGCGAGAAACAATTTATTAATAACTTTCACTATGGTGAGGTATTTACAATGGCGAATGCCATTGTCCTCCATGCTAGGAAGATAATCGCATCACTTAAGAAACAAGAAGCAAAAACCAAACAAAAAGAGGCAGTGACCCCATTAGACAGTCTTGAAGATGAGCCGCTTTTTGATGATGATCTTTTTGATATTGATGAGCTTGATGAGTCTGACTCAAGATCAAGTGGCGATAATTATGGCGGTGTCAATTCACAGGACTTAGAAGCCATTGTTGAAGAGAAAGAGATTCTAGATATCGAGGTGTCACCCGGTATTTTTAGAGCCTATGATATCCGCGGTATTGTGGATGAAACCCTAAGTCCCGCTATTGTCGAATTGCTGGGCAAAGCGATCGCTTCAGAAGCTCTGGCGCAAGGACAGACTACGCTCTGTATTGGCTATGATGGTCGACTTTCTAGCGAATCTTATGCGGAGACCTTACTCACCGGTGTTATTAGCACAGGCATGAATGCTATCTTGATTGGTCAAGTGCCGACACCTGTGCTCTATTTTGCGACCCATCACTTTGAAACGGGCAGTGGAATTATGATCACTGGAAGCCATAATCCGAGTAATTACAATGGCTTCAAAATGATGATAGCCGGGAATACTCTCTCGGGTGAGGCGATACAGAAATTATATAACCGCATTCTTATGCAGGATTTTGCAGAAGGCCAAGGTGAACGTTCAGAACAGGAAATCGATAGAAATTATCTAGATGCAATATTGAATGATATTGCGGTCGCTGCTCCTTTAAAAGTAGTTATCGATGCCGGCAATGGCGTGGCTGGTGGTTTAGCACCAGAGCTGATTGAAGAGTTAGGTTGTGAAGTGATCCCTTTGCATTGCGATGTCGATGGAACTTTTCCTAACCACCATCCAGATCCGGGCAAACCAGAAAATCTACAGGACTTAATTGCGGCGGTTAAAGAGCATGGCGCTGATATTGGTTTAGCATTTGATGGTGATGGCGATCGAATTGGCGTTGTTACCAATACCGGTAAAATTATTTGGCCTGACAGATTATTAATGCTATTTGCCAAAGATGTTGTTTCACGTAACCCAGGCGCTGACATTATTTATGATGTGAAGTGCTCTCGTCGTTTAAACGGTTTAATTAGTAGTTATGGCGGTCGCCCCGTGATGTGGAAAACAGGGCATTCTTTAATAAAAGCCAAAATGAAAGAAACCGGAGCTTTATTGGCCGGCGAAATGAGTGGCCATGTCTTTTTCAAAGAGCGATGGTTTGGATTTGATGATGGCCTATATAGTGCTGCGCGTTTACTTGAGATTTTAGGTGTTGAGGATAAAACCTCTGATGAAGTATTTGCTGAATTTCCAGAAGATGTGAGTACGCCTGAAATAAATGTTGCAGTGACCGATGAAAGTAAGTTTTCGATAGTCGAAAAGTTATGTGCGAGAAAAGAACAGTTTGTCGGAGGGAATGTTTCTACTATTGATGGCCTAAGAGTGGACTTTCCCAATGGCTGGGGTTTGTGCAGGGCATCCAATACAACGCCGGTTTTAGTATTGCGTTTTGAAGCGGATGATGACGCATCTTTAGCTGAGATAAAAGCCAAATTTATCATGCACCTGAAAGATATTGATCCGAGTATAAATTGCGATTTTTGAGGGCTTTAGGTACTTTTCCTGAGAGTTAAATGCTCAAAATTTCATTAACATTCATAAGGTAAGAATAAAACTATATGAGTTTAGATAGAGAGTCAGCAGAACAAGTCGCTTCGGTACTAAATAAGGCGCTGCCATATATACAGAGATTCGCAGGGGCAACCCTAGTAATAAAGTATGGCGGCAATGCCATGGAAAATGAAGAGCTCAAGAATAGTTTTGCGCGTGATGTAGTGCTAATGAAATTAGTGGGAATTAACCCCATCATTGTGCATGGTGGCGGTCCGCAGATTGGTCAACTTCTATCTCGCCTGAATATTGAAAGTCACTTTGTAAATGGTATGCGTGTAACGGATAGCCAAACCATGGATATAGTAGAGATGGTTTTGGGCGGGCAAGTTAATAAAGAGATTGTCGCCCTGATTAATCGCAATGGCGGAAAAGCCATAGGTTTGACAGGCAAAGATGCAAACTTAATTACGGCAAAACAGCTATTTGTTGATAAGCCGTCACCAGAGCTTCAGCGTAGTGAAATTATAGATATTGGTCATGTAGGCCAAGTCGAAAAAATTAATGCCAGCGTCATTCATATGCTGACACAAGGAGGTATTATTCCTGTCATAGCACCAATTGGTGTTGGAAAAGATGGTCGATCTTATAATATCAATGCAGATTTGGTCGCAGGTAAAGTTGCTGAAGAGCTCAAAGCAGAAAAGCTGATTTTGTTAACAAATATAGCGGGTTTGCAAGATAAAAATGGCAAAGTATTAACCGGTTTATCTACTGAACAAGTCAATAATCTTATAGCAGATGGGACGATCTATGGCGGCATGCTACCCAAGATTACCTGTGCTCTTGAGGCGGTTAATAACGGAGTGAAAAGTGCTCATATTATTGATGGCCGAGTGAGTCATTCAACTTTATTGGAGATTTTCACTGATGAAGGCGTCGGTACTTTAATCACCAATTAGCCTGTTTTGAAGAACTGGCGACTATTACAAATTCAATAGTCGCCAGAATCCTTTAATAGGTCAGTGCCTAATAAAACTAAAGGATTATCCTATGCATTTCATTGCTTGGAATTCTTTTTTCATTGTTACCTATGACTTTATTTCTTCCTGATTTTTTAGCATCAGATAAGGCTATATCTGCCCTTCTAATTAATTGCTCTGAACTCTCACCATATTGATAGGTGCTTACACCGAAGGATGCCGTTATCGCTCCAAGTTCAATTTTCTCTGCACTGTCAGATAGCGTTTGTTTGGATAATTTATCTCGGATATTTTCTGCAACAGAGAGGGCGCCCTCATAACTTGTTTCAGGTAATAGAATGGCAAACTGTTCTCCGCCAAATCTTGAAACCGAGTCACTTCCTTTAATATTATTTTTCATCAAAGAGGCAACAAATCTAAGCACTTTGTCTCCGATGCTGTGGCCAAACTTTTCATTGAAAATTTTGAAGTGATCAATGTTTGCCATAATCAAGCACAGAGGTTTTGAGTCAGCCTTGCAGCTTGTAATAAATCCTTCTATTTCAAGATCGAAAGCACGTCTATTATTGATTTTTGTTAGTGAGTCCGCAGTCGCTTCGGAATTTATTTTTGCAACCTCTGCACGTAGTTTTTTCATTTCTATCGCCATACATTCTAATGACGTTTGCATGCTTAGATTAGCGTCTTCGCGTTTCTTGGTCTCACCAATTAAATGCGCTACCAGTCCTTTAATCTCATCAAGATGATTGATTGTTTCCATTTTTGAAGAGAAGGAAGATAAGGTTTCTGAAAAGGCACTTAAACCTAAACCCTCCTGGCTTGCTTTAGCTAGAAAGTCGTGGATTATTTCACGGACACTTTCACTTAATTGATTCACTGCCGCCTCATGAGCTTCAGATATAAATTTGCTGTAAAGAGTTTGAAGTACCTCATGAGTAAACACGGTGTTTTTGGCATCTAGCTCTTGAATGGCGGAAATAAGTTGATTATTTTCACCTGTGACATATTCATACCAAATCGCATAATTACTGGGTGTCGAGGCAATATTCCGTTTATTCATCTCCGGCAAAGTTTGCTTCAAAAGTGAAATGGCTTTAGTTATGTCGTCAGTGTGCTTCATGCTTCAGGGGTCGCAAATGAAATAAAGGTAATTAGTTATTAGCTTAGACCGGATTTATTTAAGTTAAAGTTGTTGTTTAATTATTTGCTATAGTAACTTAGTGAAATAAGCATATTATTTCACTTGAGTAATTAAACATTCGTTATTTGTATCCAGGTAATTTAATTTAATGAAGAAAAAACTATTTAGAATGTTTGTTTTTGGTGTCTTGCTTTTTATGGCTTCAAAAGCATTCATTGCTTTTACGGCCTATCAGCTAGTTTCTGGCATAAAAGAGCACTATAAAAGTGACTTGCTACTAACCTACGGCTGGATTTCATCAACACTGGGTGGACAAGTTTCAATCGAAGGGCTTGAAATAACACCGTATAAAATGAAAAAAACATTCAATTTAGATGAAATTACTTTTCAATTTACGGATTACTTCTCCTTAGTCACAAATTTGCCTTCACTTCGCAAGGGTGGGTTAGATGGACTAAAAAGTGTAACAATTCCAAAGATACAAACTGAGTTGAATGGCAAAAGTTTCAAACAAATGATTGCCCAAAACTTTGGACAACTTTGGGTGAGTCCATTTTCAGTGTATGGCTGTGGTGCTACTAATCTGCTTTCCCCAGAAGATTTCGAATATATGGGAATTAGTCAGTGGATCTCAGAGTTATCCATAGAAATAGGTCAAACGACTCAAGGAAATGATTTACTTTCTATCATCCTTGATGAACATGAGCTAGGTAGATTAAAAGTGGTGTCAGAGTGGTCAGAAAGATCAATCGAAAGCTTGTTAAATAAGCAGGGTATCGAGAATTTAACGCTATTCGATTTAACGCTGGAGCACCAAGATGCTGGTTTTTTTCGTCGTTTAAATATTTTATGTAATAACGAAGGGCTAAAACGAAGTACCTTTAGTGCGAATGCAGCCATGGCATGGAGAAATGCTATGTACAGCCAAGGCTTGCTGGTGAGTAATAATTTAGTGGAGCTGTATGCAACTTACTTCATGCAGGGCGGGTCGTTGTTAGTTGAGGCTAACATGGACGATGGATTCCCTTTGAGTAATTTCATGGGGCTCTTAAATAAAGATGTAATTAAGTATTTCAATGTGGCGATATCGCTTAATAGCCAAAAGATAATAGACCCTGAGCTCTATGTGGATGGTTCAATTTTATTTCCACCTGTCGAAAAAGAGCACATTGACGTCTTGCCTGTTCAGCAAGAAGTATCGTTTCAACCGAGTTACAAAGCCTTTGAGATTGAAGTCGCTAATCAACACCTTGGCCGTAAAATTAGGGTAAAAATGCTGGATGGTAAGGAGTATGAAGGTAAATTAAGTTCTGTCACCGAATACAACTTGGAGCTGACACAAAATTTGGCGGGTGGTGTGGTAGATTATCCTCTTATGCTCAATGAAATAGACACATTTGAAGCTTGGATTAATCAACAGCAGTAAGTTAGATTGTTCGGTTTTATTGAAGGAAAAAATGATTAAATGGATTATTCAAACGTGGTTAAATTATGAGTGATATTAAAGAATGGGTCGCCTGGTTTCGTCATGCGTCGCCTTATATTAATGCTCAACGAAATCAGGTCATGGTATTAGCTCTAAGTGGCGAAGCCTTAGCGCATGCTAATTTAGAAAATATTATTCATGATATAACACTGCTAAATAGCTTAGGTATTCGTTTGGTTATTGTGTTTGGTGCGCGACCTCAAATTGATAGCATTTTAAAGAAAAATAATGTATCAACCCAATTTCACCTAACTAATCATCAATTGCTGAGAATTACCAGTGAAGAAATGATGCCTTATGTATTATCAGCATACGGACGGCTGCGTTCTGAGCTTGAAGCTAAGCTCTCTATGGGTGTTATTAACTCACCAATGCAAGGTGCCAAAATTAACGTGGTCAGTGGTAATTTTGTCATGGCAAAACCACATGGTGTTAGTGAGGGCGTAGATCTAGGGTTGACGGGTCAAGTGCGAAAAATAGATGTCGCATCAATTCAGCAACACTTGCAAAATCAATCTGTAATATTAGTACCTGCAACCGGGTACTCAATGACCGGTGACGTATTTAACTTAAGCTATGAAGCGCTGGCCGCTGAAATGGCGATCCGCTTAAATGCAGATAAGCTTATCTTTTTTGGCAGTGATAGTGGTTTAAAAAATGAACAAGGCGAGCTACTACAGCAATTAACGGTCAAGCAAGCCTTACATTTTGTAGATTCATTAGATGGTTCCTCTCCAGAGACAGATACTACAGATAAGTCATCCCAGCTTGAACCGTCCCAGATTAATCAGCTGCTGGCTGCTGCCCATGCTTGTCAGTTAGGTGTAAGGCGTGTCCATTTATTAAGTTATACGCACGATGGCGCATTACTAGAAGAATTATTTACACGAGATGGCCATGGTACGATGGTCAGTGTCGATGAATTTGATCAGATTCGACCGGCGAAGTTAGAAGACACAAATGGTATTTTGAGCTTAATTCGTCCACTAGAGGAGCAAGGGTTTCTTGTAAGAAGGTCTAGGGAATTATTAGAAACAGAGTTGGATTATTTTTTAGTCGAAGTAAGAGATAATGCCATTATAGCCTGCGTGGGTTTATATCCTTTTCCGAAAGACAATGCAGGTGAGCTTTCCTGTTTTGCGGTTGATCCTGATTATCGAAAAATGGGGCGAGGAGATCGTTTATTAGAAGCGGTGACGCAACGAGCCTTGTCGCAAAATTTCTCAAAATTATTTGTTTTAACCACGAAAACAGAACAATGGTTTAAAGAGCGAGGTTTTGGGCCGGTTTCACCGAGCACCTTGCCAGGCGATAAAAATTATAATACCTCACGAAATGCCAAAGTGCTGATGAAAACGATTCAGTGAATTTATCAATTAAAGACGGACTCGGTGTCGAAGACATTTATGAATAAACACGATGAGCGAAGATCTAGCCTTAGAAGGCCCATTCATCATGAAGCAACTATTAAGGTAAACGAAGAGTTAATACTTAATTGTGTTATCGCTGACTTTTGTTTGGATGGCATGTTTATAAAGTTTATGTCTGAATCTGCAAATAGATTGCTAGATTTACCAGATAACCCCGATGAGAATTTAAGGGTTGAACTGACCTTTACTGGTGAGAAAAACAAGATTTATTCTATCGATGCTGAAATAGTTCACCATGTAAAAGATTCATGTGGCCTGCATTTTATGCAACGTTATGATCAGGCTGTCCAATCATTAATTAATATATCGGTCAACGCTGGCCTGCCTGTTGATCAGTCTCTTCCTGTTAAGACAATTTTAAATGAATGTATCCGCTTCATTAATCAAACTTTTGGTGATTTACTTGGGGGCTTTTGGTCAGCACTGGAAGAAGAAATACGTGCAGAGGCAGTGAAGTCTAGCAGTGATCAATCTGCAAACGCATTAATGGCATTAGCTGAAAAAGTTAAACAACGGCAAGCGAACTTCCAAAGTAGTGTTATGCATGCAATAGAAGATCCTGTTGCTGCTTTCAATCTTCATCTAGAAAAACGCAAGGCGATGAGTGATCGCTTATCAATAATCGATAAGAATGACTTTGAAGACTGGCTAGTTTCTCGTGTTCTCGTGATGCGCTGTGAAGCAGACTATCAGTCTTTGTTATTACCTTTAAAGTTGCGTTTGGATGCTTTGGGAGTGGGAGATAAACGACATCATCAGAGTGTTTTTGGGCCTGCGCTATTGGTAAATGCATTCCAGTCTGTCGTGCACTCACTTGTCGTTGATAGCCCTACTGAAAAATTGATCTTTAGAATCTTTGAACAAAAAGTAATGCTCATGTTGAAAGGTTTATATGAAGGGCTGAACGCAATTTTAATTAGGCATAATATTTTGCCTAAATTGAAAGTAAATCAGGGAGTTGTCTCTAAAAGAGCCAGTACTAAAAAAGTTCAACATACATCTAAACAATCTCAAACGGAGAATGATAGCTCTAAAGCCTCAGGAGATTCTGCTCAAAGTACGCTAACGCAAAACAGATATAGTAGACAAGCGGATACGCTTTCTATGCCAGATAATTCGCGTGCATATACAACGCCACCTTTTTCCTTATTCGGGCAATCACCTTCTTCATCAAAGCGCTTTTCTGAAAATCAACAAGTCGCACAATCAGCAGTAAAAAACATCACTAACTTGCTTCGTTCTCTTAGAAATGAACAGCCTCAAGATGTAGAGCCTGAATTCGACGAGTCATATAGTGCGCAAGAATTTGAGCAGGGTTTATCGATTCTTCAGTCAAATAGCGTCGAAGTAGACTTGAAAAGCCGACCACAAAGTTTGATGGACCGTGTTCGAGAGAATCTTCGTCAATCGGGCGAAGAAAAACAAATTGATGGCACTAAAAAAGCTGCGATAGATGTTGTCGATAGATTCTTTCTCAGTATGCGAAACAATCCTAGAATTAGCCCTGAGGCGAAGCAATATTTGTTGAAGCTGGAAGTGCCTGTTTTAAAAGTTTTATTAAAAGATGATCGTTTTTTTGAGGATCAACAGAGCTCGGTTCGAGCCGTTATGAATCGAATTGCACAATTAGGCGCAAAGGGTTCTAAGTTGAATCCTGCAAATCGAGAAAAAGTATCACAATTAGTTCAGAGAATTATTCAGGAATTTGAAAGCGACACCGCGATTTTTGATACGGTGCTGACTGAGTTAGATCAAATCATTGATCGTCAGAATAACCTTTATGTAAAAAATGTTGAAAGAGTCGCTGCGGCAGCGGAAGGGACGCATAAAGTTGAAGATGCAAATCTGGCAGTGACAAAGGCAATTAATGAGCGTATTGCATATAAATTTGTTCCCTCCGCATTGGTCACTTTAATCAAGGAAGGCTGGAAAGAGTATTTGCAACTGACTCATATCAAATATGGTGAGCAGAGTGAGCAGTGGGTCGAAGCGTTAGCGGTGATAGATCGTCTTATTGCTTACGGTGATGACCCTAGAATGCCCATCGACATTAAAGTAATTCTGCCAAGAATTCAGGAGGGCTTAAAACTTGTATCAGGCAACAATGCAGCCTCGATACGCGTTCGAGATGCATTGAAAGCATTTATTCTCAATGCACCTAAAGGTTTACATTTAAGTGAAAAAGCCCAGCAGCTCCAAGTTCCTGAGTCTGAAGATGACCTGCTAAACCGAAATATTCATAAGTCACAAGAATTAAAAAACTGGATTTTAAAGATCAAGAGTATACCTCTTGGGGCCTGGATGAAATTCAACAAGCAAGACAACGATACCACGTATATGCGTTTAGTCTGGGTGGCTAAAGGTTTTAGTAAATTCGTGTTTGTAAATCATCAGGGTATGAAGGTGATTGAACTGGGTTTATTTAAATTGGCTAATTATTTTAAAGAAGGTCGTATTCAGGTTGATGCAGATTACGAATTGCCTATTGTAAACCAAGGCCTAGACGACATGGTGAAAGATGTCTATGACAAACTGGCCTATGAATCGAGCCATGACATTAGTACAGGTCTCGTAAACAAGTCTGAGTTTTGTCGACAAGTCAAAGTCGTTATGAAAAAAGGTAAGCGAACTTCTGCGTGCAGTTTGTTATATGTTCATTTTAGAAATGAAACGGATGAAGAGTTCAAGTTGTCGGAACAATTCGCTACTCAGGTAGTTAAAGCATTAGAGGGGCTTTCCGAAAACGAGGTAATTTTAGGCCGAATAAGTGAACTGGATTTTGTTATTTTTCATGTAATTAATGATCAGATCAGCTACCGATTAGAGAGCCAAGAAGCTTTGATATCCTTATGTCAGATGCCCGAGTACATTGATAGTGGAATGATGGTCACAGTGGCTGAAAGTCGAGCTCACTTAGGTTTTAATAATCCAGAATCGATGATTCAGCATGCCAGTAAAGCAATTAATCTTTCTTCCAAGTCAGACACGGAGACAGCTTCGGAAGATAAGGAAAACCTAGTTGAAAAAGAACAGCCTGAAGAATTAACATGTGATGCAATTGTCATAGATGAAGCAGCAAACACAGAGCTTGAGGCAAAGGAGTTTTCAAGTTTAAAGTTTGATATTTGGAGGCAATCTGTTACTGAAATCATTCAAGAAGCGGCAGAAAATGAAGGTACATCTGGAAAAACATCCTTAAAGCCGTCAGTCCACACAAACTTACACTGTGTCATTCAAGGTGATAATAAAACTTATATGCCAGATGATGAGGCATGCGCCATTCAATTAGATGAATGGTGGATTAACAAGTTAATTGAATTACAAAATCAAGAGCCTCAATTATTCGATGACTTCCAAAAGATTAGGGTTGCGCTTAGTGCCTTTGCATTTAATTCAGATGATATGGTTGAGAACCTTGTTTCACTTGGGCATAAAGGAACATTAGAAGCCGCTAAAATTTGTTTTGATGTCTATGACTGTTTTCAAATTGAAGACGTAGAAATTGCTGCAATGCGTATGAATCGGCTCAAAAATATGGGCTATAGCTTTTGTCTTGATCATTTTGGATCTGACCGTTCGCCATTTTCTTATTTAAAGGCCTTACCGGTTGATATGATCAAGATTGATGATGTCTTTATAGCAGCGCTTAACCATAATGAGGAAGCAGACGATATAGCCGCTGATTCAATTGTAGAAATAGCACACTATATGGGGAAGAAAGTATTAGCGACAGAAGTTGATAGTGCAGTTTGTCTTCAAAAAATGAAGCACTTGAAAGTTGACTACGTTCAAGGCTCCACTATTTCGGAAATAGAAAAATACGATTTTTAAGGAGAAGTTTACGCTTCTTGAATTTCAAAGCTGTGTTCTATATGGACACCTGCTTTTTCTAACATAATCGATGCGGAGCAGTACTTTTCAGCCGAGAGTGAAACGGCGCGCTCCACTAAGTTTTCTTTTAATTTATTGCCAGTCACCACAAAATGAATACGGATATTTGTGAATACGCTGGGTATCTCTTCAGCGCGTTCCGCTTCAATTTGTGCACGACAATCAGTGACGTCCTGACGGGACTTTTTCAAAATGCTCATGACGTCAAACGAGGTACATCCGCCCAAGCCTAAAAGTAGCATTTCCATTGGACGAGGCCCTTGGTTTTGGCCACCATGATCAGGTGGTCCATCCATCACCAGTGTATGACCCGACCCGGATGTGCCTAAAAATTTCGCCTCACCACCCCAATTAATTGTGACTTTCATAACCCATTAAATCCTATAGTAAGATGCCGTTAATAAACGAAGATGCAGGTTAACATAAATACATATTTAATAATCCAGTAGATTAAAAATTTTGGACTATACTCAAATAGATCAATTAGTTAGTTTTAGATGCCTATTTTTGAATGTCTGCTAGTCTAATAAATAATGCAGCATATTCTTGCACGAAAGGTGTCTTTTAAGAGAGTAGAGTAGGCGAACTTACTGAAAAAGTAATCAGCTGATAAATTTTGTTCTTGTTATAACGTTTTGTGCTTGTTTTAAAATATAGTACGCTACTGCCTAGTTTTGAAAAAACGATTAAGTTCGAAATTTTCCAAGGCTACCTACAGGAAGTAACGCTTTACGACAAGTAAGCAAATAAGAAGGTAAACAGCATGTCTAGTATATTAAAACCGGTAGAAAGTAAAACGAAGCATCTCGATTATTTTCTGTCGCAATGTCACCGTCGAAAATATCCAAGTAAAAGCACAATAATTTATGCCGGTGATAAAAGTGACTCTTTATTTTATATCGTTAAAGGATCTGTCACCGTCATTATCGAAGATGATGATGGTCGCGAAATGATCATGGCGTATCTAAATGCAGGTGACTTTTTTGGTGAAATGGGTCTCTTTGATAACATGGACTCACGTAGCGCTTGGGTGAAAGCAAAATCAGAATGTGAAGTGGCAGAAATTAGCTATACCAAGTTTAGAGAAATCTCATCTCAAGATTCACGTATTTTATATTTTATTGGCGAGCAGATGGCGAGTCGTCTTCGTCAAACCACCCGTAAAGTTGGTGACCTAGCCTTTTTGGATGTAACGGGGCGTGTAGCACGAACATTACTTGATCTATGTAAAGAGCCTGATGCAATGACTCATCCAGATGGCATGCAGATCAAAATTACCCGTCAGGAGATTGGCCGAATAGTGGGTTGTTCTCGTGAAATGGTCGGGCGGGTATTGAAGACCCTTGAAGAACAAGGCCTTGTTCAAGTTAAAGGTAAAACAATGGTTGTCTACGGTACACGTTAAGCTCTTATCTTTAAAAAAACAGGCTATTCGGCCTGTTTTTTTTGATCTTGAAAGCGTTACTCTATAGCGTCTAATACATCTGTATCGGCTCAAACCCGCCCTTACACTTTTTAATACAGAGCGCGACATTACCAAATAACATGCCAAGTTCGCAAAGTAGCCATTCGTCAGCTTTATTTAGATAGAGATAAAACAGCCAGATTGATTATTGAGTGATGAACGCTTCAGAGCCAGACTCTGTGAAACTCGTATTTGAACTCAAACTAGACTTAACGCACTCACAACAAGTTCTGGAAACCTTTCTGCAGTATATGGGGACGTTTTTTTCTGATGGTTATATGGCTTCTTTTATAAAAGCCCGCTCACCCAAGCCTAATAACGTTTAAATCGGACGCTGCAGCTTGATATTAAGCCTATAGTGGCTTGGCTATTAACTCTTTTATCAAACCGCTCACTCCGAAAATTGAGATCATGCGTTTGAGGTTGTATGCCAGAACATGCAGATTCATTTCAGTGTTTACTCCCTTGAAACCCCTGGTCAAAAGGTGAGAGGCTCCCATCCAGAATTTGATCGTACCAAAGGGATGTTCTACGGTTTGTTTTCTGATGAGCATACTGTCAGGTCTAGCCTTGAGTTGTGCTGTCATTTTATCAATTCGACCGGCATGCTCCCAGCGCGTTATTATTCGAGGGGGCACTTTTTGTGCACTTGGATTGCATGCTGCACACTCTACAAACCTTAATACTGCAACAGTAGTTTCTGTAGAGTAACTCTTTATCAGTAACCGTGCCTTTGGGTGTTAATTCTTGCTTAGCAGGGCAAATATGCAGGTTCTTTTCAGCGTCATATTGACATGATAATTTATTAAAAATGCCTTTTTTATCAGTGCCTGAGGTATCAGTTTTTGGCACGAGAGGAATCATGCCTGCATCTTGAGCATCTACAATGTCTTGCCCACTGAAATACCCCTTATCTGCAATCACCTTAATTTCATTGATACCTACAGCCAATTGAGCTTGCTTTCCCGTGCGGCATAATTGGTTTCTATCAGTTGTATTCGTGACTTCATGAGCCACGATAAAGTGGTGTTTGCAATCAACAGCACTTTGAACGTTATAGCAAACTTTCGTCTGCATTCCAGACGTTTGCATTAGCCTTGAATCTGGATCGATGGTGGATATTTGTTTGTCGGGGTGATCTGCAACCTTATCTTTGAGCAAGCGTAATTCTGCAAGGCGCGTTTTCAACCAGGTCATATTGTCTTCAATCGGTGTGATATCAGTCTCTTTTTCTTTGTCATCACTGTTATCCAGTTCAGTAAGATATCGACTGATATGTTTTTCAAAACGATCAATTTCAGTCTGTACTTTCTCTGGCGTGTAGTTATTGGATTTATTGTTTGACGCTTTAAATTTACTGCCATCAATGGCAATAATCGCATCACTGAACATATTAAGCTGGCGACACAAGCCTATGAAAGTTCGGCAACTTTGTTTAATGCCTTCATTGTTATTTTTTCTGAAGCCTGCAATGGTTGTAAAATCTGGTGCAAGCCGCTGGGTTAACCACCTCAGTTCAATATTAGGGTTCGCCTCCCGCTCTAATCGACGCGAAGATTGAATGTGATTCAGGTAACCGTAGAGATATAACTTAAGCAGCATTGCAGGATGATAATTAGGTCGGCCAGTATCTTTTGGCACAACGCCTTTAAAGCCTAACTCGCGCAAATCGAGTTAATCTACAAAAACATCAATGACTCTGACAGGATTTTCTGTACTAATGAAGTCATCTCGCACTTCAGGGAAAAATGTCACCTGAGAACGGCTTTTACCTTTGATATGATGGGACATGACAGCGCACTTCCTTGTGTTTAAATTGTTGATAATTATATCAAATTTGTCGTTTTGAAAGTGATAATTACACGATTATTTCGTTACATTTATGAAATATCTACAGCAAGAAATGATCCACAGTTTTCACACAGACTGGAGCAAAAGCGTTCCTTTTTGATTGGCCCATCAAGAGCATAGCGATCATTAATAACCGGAGAAAAAGCAGCTAACGTCCAGCCTAAAGCGAATATTTTTGATGTATTGATTTATGAGTCAAACGCTTCTAAAGCGGCCTTTTTTGCTATTGAAAACTATACAAAGAGAGCATAAGGGTTATATTAGAAAATGAAGGGAGACCATTTTAGTAATTGATATCACTAATAAATCCATCTTCAACCTCCAGTAAGCTGCCTGCACTTAAACTTTAAGTTATAATGCGTCAAACCGTTAAATGAGACTACTCGTTGTGAAAAAAGATAAGAAAAAGGTTACGGACAAACCGACTACCAAAAAAATAGGGTCGAATAGTAGCGTTAAAGACAACACCATACAAAATAATGATGACAAACAGCTCAAAATAGTCGCTCTGGTCGCCTCCGCGGGTGGGCTTGTGCCCTTGCAAACCATTGTCGAAGATATACCAAAGGATACCGGTGCCAGCTTTTTTATTTTGCAACACTTAGCCTCGGACCATTTAAGTTATCTGCCTAACCTGATTTCACAGCATACAGATCTGCCCGTTTATTTAGCCTCAGATGGCGATAAAATCGCAGCAAACACGATTTACATCTGCCCGCCAGGAACAATTATGTTCCTTGAACAGGATATTATCTGCATCCAAGCTCAAATAAATGCAGAACAACGCCATCAAACTTTTGATGTTTTTTTGGAATCTATATCAAAAGGTCATTATCAACAGGCTATTGCGATTATCTTATCCGGTGCTGGTGATGATGGTCGAAAAGGCGCCGCTATTCTGCGTCAATCAAACGGTTTATTACTCGTACAGGAACCCGAGACCGCTGAATTTAGATCCATGCCAGAACAAGCTATTAATAACTCTGCGCCAGATCAGATATTACCACCGAATAAGATAGGCCCGATGTTAGTGGCTTTACTGACTGACGCTAACCGTGAGTTGACCTTGGAACCAAACTCTTCAGGTTATTTACGAATTCTGGCGCTTTTATTGAGAGCAAGTCACATAGATTTTGCACATTATAAGCCGGCCACCATCCAGCGCAGAATTTGTCGGCGCATGTTACTCAATCAAATGTCAGACAATTTGGAATCCTATCTGCAGCTCCTCGAAAGTTCACTCGAAGAGAGAGAAATTTTATCACGTGACATGTTAATCGGCGTCTCCTCTTTTTTTAGAGACCCTGAAGTATTTGAACACCTTAAAAAAGCATACTTACCCGCATTGATTTCTAGTCGAGAAGGATCCGAGTTTCGGATTTGGATTGCCGGATGTGCAACCGGGGAAGAGGCTTATTCTTATGCCATTCTTTGCCAGGAATACCTGGAAAGCTCTGGTCAGCGTGTTGACCTTAAAATTCTTGCGAGTGATCTTAATCCGGAGTCCATTCGTATTGCAGGTCTAGGCATTTATTCTGAAAATACTGTAAAAAGTCTCCCCAAAGACTATTTAAAAAAATACTTCAACAAGGTTCCAAATGGCTATCGAGTGATTGAAAAGATCCGCAAATGCATGATCTTTTTCCAGCATGACCTTACTGAAGATATTCCTTTTAGCAACATCGACTTAATTAGCTGCCGCAATGTCTTTATTTATCTGAAACCTGGAATACAGCAACATGTAAAACGCAGTTTTGGCTTTGGCTTGCGCGTTGGCGGATTGCTGGTACTTTCTCCGAGTGAATCCTTAGGCCTAGATACTAACTTTGAGGTATTAGAGGAACGTTTGCGTTTATACCGCCTAGTTAATAAACCGCGCTTGATATCATTAGCATTACCTAGTTGGCGACGAGGTCTGCTTCCCCCTATAAGCGCTGATCAGCCGATATCCAATTTAGCCATAACAGGGCGCGATGATGCCTTACGTGAACGCCTTCTTCAGCTATTGGCTGGCCGTTACGTTCCACTAGTATTAGTGCTTAATCAACAAAATGACATCGTCTATGTGCTGGGTGATAGCAACGGTATTCTTCATTATCCCAGTGGCGAACTGGTCAACAATCTCACTCGTTTAGTCGATACCAGCCTTCGGTTACCCTTACTAACTGGCTTACGGAACATAGCTAAAACAGGTGATGAACAAGTTTTTACTCAAGTCCCCGTTAAACGCGGTGAAACCGAAACACTCATGAATATTCGGATGTGCGCACTAACGAATAACATGTCTGCTAACTATCGCCCATCTAATAAAGAAATAACCTTTCTTGAATCCAAGTCTAATGGGTTTTCTGCCACAACATTGGTGGCGGTATTATTTGAAAACATTCAATTTTCAGCTACTGCCATCTCGTCTGTTGCCTCTGGCCCCAATTGTGATATTGGCTTATTAAGTCAGCAAAGAATGAGTGATCTTGAAGAGGAACTTTTCTTTACCAAGCAAAGCTTACGCACGGCCGTAGAAGAGCTTGAAACGGCGAATGAAGAGTTACAGTCTTCAAATGAAGAAATGCAATCCGGTAACGAAGAGCTTCAGAGTACCAATGAAGAATTACAATCGACCAATGAAGAACTGATCGTCGTCAATGCTGAATATCAACAAAAGGTAGCTGAACTATCAAGGGCGAATGATGATATCAACAATCTGATGTTGAGTGCCGATATCGTTACCTTGTTTGTTGACTGTAATAAAAACATTCGCCACGCCTCTCCAGGCGCACTTAGAGTTTTACACCTAATTACCCAAGACATCGGTCGACCAATTGAACACATTGCTCACAAAATGCTTAGGGTTAATTTAGCCGAACTAGTCGATAAGGTCTTACAAACAGACGAGCCTTGCGAATTTGAGGGCCAAGCAGACGATGGCAAGATTTATATCATAAAGGTTAACCCCTATGAAACATTCGACGGCAAACTTTCGGGCGTCACCTTAAATTTTATAGACGTTACCAGCTTCCAAAAACTCGAAGCAAAAATGCAGCGTTTAGCTACTATGGTCACCAACGCGAATGATGCCATCATTCTACTAGATAGTAATGGCAATATTCTTTCCTGGAACCATGGCGCCGAACTACTTTATGGTTACTCTGAACTTGAGGCATTAGGTTTAAATACGTCGCAATTAATTCCTGCTGGTCTTCAGGATACAACATTTTCGATTATGGATAAGGTGAGAGCGGGTGAAATTATCGGCTCAACAGAAACTAAAAGGTTGACCAAAGACGGCCTTGAAATCGATGTCCGAGCCTCCTACACCAAACTCAGGGATGACAGTATACAAGGCACTGTGATTGCGGTTATGGAGCATGATATTACACGAAGTAATATCCTAGAGGATGAAATTCGTTTGGCTGCTGTCGCCTTTCAGACCATCGATGGCATTATGATTACCGATAAACATGGCAAGCTATTGAGGGCGAATCAGGCATTTACAAGCATTACAGGTTATTCAGAGAGCGAAGTCATTGGAAAAGAGTCTTCCTTCCTAAATTCAGGTCGCCAAAATGCTTTATTTTATAAGAGAATGTGGAAGACGCTTATCGCTGAAGGATCCTGGTCAGGTGAACTTTGGAATAAAAACAAAGCGGGTAAAATTTATCCTGCGTGGTTAACCATTAATTCAGTGAAGGATAAGTCCGGCGAGATATCTCATTATATTTGGGTGTTTAGAGATATTAGTGATAAAAAAGCCCAAGAATCCAAGATTCATCAGTTAGCTTTTTATGACCCGTTAACCGACTTACCAAACCGTCGCTTGTTTATGGATCGTTTTAAACAGGCAATATCTCGCTGTCAGAGCAAAAAATCACTCGGGGCTTTATTCTTTATTGACCTCGACCGTTTCAAAACAATTAATGATTCACTCGGGCACAACGTGGGTGATGAGTTATTGAAACAAGTTAGTCGCTGTCTTCAATCGGTATTGATAGCAGAGGATACAGTTGCAAGGCTGGGAGGTGATGAATTTGTCATCATTATTAATGATATTGGTTTCAACAATAATGAAGCCGTTACTAATGTAGAATGCATTGCTCAAAAGATATCCACCCATTTTGAAAAGCCCTTTGCTGTTCTCGGACATGATTTACATACCTCGCCCAGCATTGGTGTGACATTTTTCCCAGATAAAGAAGATACGGAAGAAGATTTTATAAGACAAGCGGACAACGCCATGTATCTGGCTAAAAAAATGGGTCGTAACACTCTGCGTTTCTTTGACCCTAGCCTGCAGTATGCTGCAGATAAGTGGTTAGATATAGAAAACGCCTTGCGAATTGCTGTTAAGGAAAAGCAGTTCGAACTCTACTACCAACCTCAACTTAATGCTCAAAATGGCTGTTCATCAGCGGAAGCGCTTATACGCTGGAATCGACCTAAAGTAGGCATGATCAGCCCAGATGATTTTATTCCGATTTGTGAAACCACGGGGCTTATTGTTGAGCT
>JBFJZQ010000006.1:0-27163 GCA_041622015.1 Oleiphilaceae bacterium | reverse complement strand
GTGTCGCCGCATTAGCTATGGTGTTAAATGCTGTTTATTCTTATACGCAATATCAAAATATGGTTGCTTCTTATGAGCAGCTATTAGCAGAAGATGTGAAGCTTGAGCTCGAGGTGAAAGATCTCGCGATAGATTTCAAAAAGCAGGTTCAAGAATGGAAGAATGTCCTTGTAAGAGGCTATGACCCCGAGCAACTTGATAAATACTGGGGTAAATTTGAAGGCCTAGAACAACAAGTCAGAGAAGATGCCAAGCGTCTAGAAACTGCTTTGGCAGGTCACCCTGAAGCAAAGGCACTAGTGAGAGAGTTTTTATCAGAGCATAAAGTAATGGGGGCGACTTATAGGAAAGGCTTGAAAGAATTTAAACTTCAAGGCTTTGACCCTAAAGTAGGCGATGCGGCGGTTTCTGGAATTGACAGGGCACCGACAAAGCTTTTACAAGATGCCGCGAAAGCAATTGATAAACTTGTTTTAGGTCATGCAAAAAGTACGCACGAAAGTTCACAATCATCCGCCACGTTGTTTTTGATTATGACCTGTGTCGTGATAGCTGTATTTTCGTTGATTATTATTTTAACAATCAGCCAAAGTATCGTCGTACCCAGTAAACGACTTATTTCGATTATTGATCGCATCAGTACCGGGCAGCTTTCTAATACCATTGATATTTATCGCGATGATGAACTCGGTCGTTTGGCCGAAGCATCCCGAAGATTGCAGGGCTTTCTATTACATGTCTCGCAACAATTATTGGCGAGTAACTCAAAGTTGAGCCTCGCGTCGAGCAGTTTGTCTGAAGCGACAGATGGTGTTTCTAAACGAGTGCAGTCTGCGCATCAATCGACAGAGCATGTAGCCTCTGCGATGACAGAAATGAGTGCAACGGCGCAAGAGGTTGCGCGTCATGCGGCCAGCGCTGCTGACTTGGCAAATGAAGCCGATACGGCCGCCAAGCAAAGTTCTGTGGCGATGAATACCGCACAAAGCTCAATCAATAACTTATCCGAACAAGTGGAGCAAACAGCGTCTACTGTGAAAAAATTAGCAGACGACACGAACAATGTGGGTACGGTCTTGAATGTCATTCGAGGTATTGCTGAACAAACCAATCTTTTGGCATTGAACGCGGCAATTGAAGCAGCGAGAGCGGGCGAGCAGGGAAGAGGTTTTGCGGTGGTTGCCGACGAAGTGCGTACTTTGGCTCAGAAGACACAACAATCTACGGCTGAAATTGAAGGCATTATTCATAATATCCAAGAAGGTGCCCGCGAAACCGTTAAGGTGATGGATGCAAGTTCTGCTATCTCTTCTGAAAGTGCACACTTGTTTAATCAGGCCGTTGAGAAACTGAAGTTGATTACTGCCACTATCGCTCAAATTAATGACTTGAATACCCAAGTGGCCACCGCGGCGGAAGAGCAAAATAGTGTGTCTGAAGATATTACCCGAACGATTGTGGAAATGTCTGATCTGGTAGAAGCAACGGCAGAGTCAGCAAAAGCTAGTTTGAAAACAGCTAAGGATTTATCGGGAATGGCAGTAGAAGCGGATAAGCTGGCACGTTCGTTTTCAAATTGATATACCTAAGCTACTCAAAAAGGGCACCTGATTAGGCGCCCTTTTTTTTGTTTAAAAAATGTATCGACGATGAACTGACTTCCAATGTTAAAAATATAAGTTGTGACTCGGCCAGTTAGTGATGCTTCGTCATAGGTTTATTCAACACCTGCCTAGTCAAGTTCAGAGTAGCTATGGGAGATTATTAATAAGCAGGTATCGAATATACCCATGACATTAATGAAATGATATAGGTCGCGCCAGCGCACCCTATTAATGGCATAGGCGTCTGAGCTTGGCACTTTATAGCACTATCTTGACATGCTCTCCGTGAGCAAAAGTCAAAATATACAATTCAATCATTTTGATCGAATGTGGTTTTATGAAAAAAGTTATATTTTTAATTCGATGCCGATAGAGCCATAATATTTTGAGACCAGCTTCCAGCGATTTGGGTAGAGTGTTGAAAACTGCCCTCTCCAATCAACACATGAAGCATAATATTCTTCAGAGGCATGCAATAAGAAATCATCTATCTCTTTAGGTGAGAATTTAATACCTAACTTTTTAAAATGATCTTCGTAATTTTTCAATACTTTTAATGAACTGAAGTCGCCGGAGGCTAATAGTAGTTGTTTAACAAGAGGGTACTGATCCATATTGTAAATGAAGAAAAAATCCCAGCCCTCCATATCAGCTAATTGCTCTAGATAAGCGAGATAAAAAATGGGTTTTTCTTCATCAGTTAAGCGTGATAAATGTATCAGACCTTTTTCTACAATTTCATCTATGAATAACATATTCAACCTCTAGAGAAACATATAGTGATGAACAGGGTCCAACCGTGTCTATGCAATAGATATCGTGAATTCGTTATGCCTTAAAGTGATGTTAATGAAGAAAGCAACTCTTTTGCTGCTGTCTACATTTAGGTTTGTTATCTCTGTCTATGGTAATGAAGTTTAGCACCTAAAATGTTATCGGCTAGCCAACCACTTACGCCAGCCACCAAATTCAGTAATATCTTCAGCACCTTCTAAACCGCTGGCTTCACAAATAAAACCCGGTAACCATCGGCCATCGGCTGTTTCGACTTTGCCAATGCCTAAGGGGGCCGGGATGGCCGCCACAAACGAGCCAAATTCTGACAGCGGTAATTCCCAGATTTCAATTTCAATGCTCTGCTCAGAGCTTTTGTCAACCACCATACCGGGGCGCATCGGCGGGCCGCCAGCCAAAGCATAAAGACGATAGCCCTGGGCGCTTTGGGTTTTTTCAACAAAGTAGCCGCCGCGCTCGGTCAGCTGCCAGTTCAAGGGCAAGCCTGCCAAATGAGCACCGCAGACCACCACCTGCACCATTTTTTGAGGGGCAAGTGTCAGGGTCTTAGTGGGTTTATCTAGGGTGAATTCTTTTAGTGCGCCAGCCGGAATCGCTAGGCTTGCTTGCAGTTTCGCGCTGATAGATAGCAAATATTTATCGCGTAGGGCAGAACTGAATAAGGTAATACCAAAGCCAGCCTTGCTATCTAGTTTGCCCGTAGGAGTAGCTACAGCTGAAAGATCTAATAAGTTCATAAAGTTGGTGTAGTAACCCAGTTGCGAATTTAACTCGATAGGATTCGCTTCGACGGCTTCAATGGAAAAGCAGGTGCCTGTCGTCGGAGTCACAAAGATGTCGGCTTGGGCCAATAACTGCTCTGATTTTTGCTTGAAGGCTTGCAAGCGATATTGAGCAGAAAAGGTCTCTAGGGCCGTTAAATCTTTTGCCGGTTGGACAATTTTACGAATAACAGGATGAATGTCATCCGCCTGGCTTTCCAGTAAATCTTGAATGGCTAAGTAGCGTTCAGCTACCCAAGGGCCTTGATAGAGTAATTTTGCGGCATCAAATAAGTCTGAAAAATCGAGCTCTATTTTTTTGCCCCCGATGTCCTCAAGTGCAGCGCAAGAGGCCGTAAAAGCTTTTTGTGCTGACACATCGCCAAAAAATTCAAGTTGTTCTTCTAAAGGAATGGCGAAGCTGAAGTGCTTAATATCAGGATTAAAATAGCGTGGGCCATTGGCATAAGGATTCTGGCGCGACCAGGGATCTGCGGCATCAAATTGGGCGGCGGTGTTCAAAACATGATTGGCGTCTTCGCTGGTGAAGGCAAATATCGTTACGCAGTCGAGACTGGCGCAAGCAGGCACCACGCCTTTTGTGCTCAGCAAACCTTTACTAGGTTTGAGGCCAACTAAATTATTAAAGGCAGCGGGTACTCGCCCAGAGCCCGCAGTATCTGTACCCAGGGAAAAACTGACATAACCCAAGGCCAAGGCAACGGCGCTACCTGAACTGGAACCACCGGAAATCATTTTAGGATTTAAGCTGTTTCTACAAGCCCCCCAAGGTTCAGGTGAACGCACGCCGACCAAACCTGTGGCAAACTGATCCATATTGGTTTTGCCTAGGGGAATCGCGCCAGCATCGATCAAAAGTTGCACCACCGTGGCGGACTCTGTTGGCATATATGAATAAGCTGGGCAGGCTGCGGTGGTCGCTAGACCTTCTAAGTCGATATTATCTTTTACCGCAAAAGGAATGCCGTAGAGCGGAAGCGAATCGGGTGATTGTCCCTCCAGTTTGCTCAAATAATTTGAAAGCCGCACTTCATCAATTAGGCTAATCCAGCAATGGTGCTGATCTTTTTGGGCTGCTTTTAGTAATTCTGGTAATAAAGTTTTCGGGTCTTGTGTTTCACTTCGATAGTCATTCAGAAGGCTTAGTATACTTTGCTGAATCATGACTGTGTCTCCTGAATAATAATTAAATCTTGTCCGGCATGAACTTGCTGGCCTTCTTGGCGGCGAATTTGATAGACCACCCCGCTACAGGGTGCGTAGACATCAATTTCCATTTTCATCGACTCCAAAGTCATCACGACATCACCTTCCTGCACCGAAGAGCCTTCCAGTACATGAGTTTTCCAGATACTACCGGCGACGGAACTCTCTACTGCCGTCATGTCGCTGGGTAAGGCAAGTTTTTCTTCATCGCTGTTAGTGTCTGCGCTGTCACTCTCGAAGTTGATTTGCCCTGTGGCTTTCCAGTGCGCCAGTTCTGCTTCAAAAGCGAGTTCACGCTTTTCGGTAAAGTGCGCGATATCAGAGGCATTGTCGGCCAAATAGTCTTGGTAATCGCTGAGTTTAAATGTGCCGTCTTCGACTCGAATCGGGTAGCGACCTTGGGGAAAGTCTTGGCGTATTTGCGTCAGTTCGTCGGCGCTGACTTCATAAAATTTGATCTGGTCGAAGAAGCGTAATAACCAAGGCTGTTCAAAGGCCTCTGTTTGATGGAAACGATTCCACATTTGTAAAGTTCGACCCACAAACTGATAACCACCGGGGCCTTCCATGCCATAAATGCACAGGTAGGAGCCGCCAATACCAACCGAGTTTTCGGCTGTCCAAGTACGCGCCGGATTGTACTTAGTGGTGACTAAACGATGACGCGGATCGAGCGGTGTGGCCACTGGCGCGCCTAGGTAAACATCGCCTAAACCCATGACTACGTAGCTGGCTTCGAAGAAGATGCGCTTCACATCGTCAATGCTATTAAGTCCGTTAATGCGGCGGATAAATTCAATATTGCTCGGGCACCAGGGTGCATCTTTACGCACCGACTGCATGTATTTATCCACCGCTAACTGGCAGGCGGGGTCATCCCAGCTAATTGGCAAGTGCACCGTGCGCGATGGCAAACACAGCTCATCGATGTTTTCGAGTTCATTTTCAGCTTTTTCCAAGTGCGCCATTAATGCGTCCAAAGGCAAGGCCAATGCATCATAATGAACCTGCAAGGAACGAATGCCGGGAGTGAGTTCGAGAATGCCGTTTAAGGTGTTGTTCTCAAGCCAAAGCATTAGGGCGTGCACCCGAAAACGTAGGCGAATGTCGAGTGTTAAGGGGCCGTATTCGATCAGTAAATAGCGGTCGCCGGATGGGCGATACACTACTTGTTCGCTGGATTCCGTTGCAGGCACTGTTTTGATGATCGGTGATTGCTCAAGTAGGGCATCGACGGTAACGGTAGGATGATCTTGGGCGACAGCTGAGAGCGTTTCAATCGCTTGCTCTTGTTCTTTGGCAAGGGCGCTGGCCGTTTCAAGGGAGACGGGAATGAAACGTAATTTATCACCGGCCTTGAGCTGACCCAGCTTCCATAAGTCAGCATGAATCACTGTAGCCGGGCAAACAAAGCCGCCTAAAGATGGGCCGTCTGGACCTAAAATGACAGGCATGTCGCCGGTAAAGTCAATGGTGCCAATCGCGTAAGCATTATCGTGAATGTTTGAAGGATGCATACCGGCTTCGCCGCCCGACTCTCGAGCCCATTCCGGTTTCGGTCCAATTAGACGCACACCCGTTCGGCTTGAGTTGTAATGCACTTCCCATTCGGCATCAAAAAAGGCTTTGATATCATTTTTTGTAAAAAAATCGGGTGCGCCATGTGGGCCATAAATAACCCGCAACGAGAGCGGATCATTTTCTAAAGGCGCGGCAAACTCGTAGGCAAGGGTGCTTAGTGTCTGAGGTGTTAAGCTAAGCTGGGTATTCTCGAGGTGTAGCACATCACCTGCTCGAAGTGCGCGTCCGCCATGGCCGCCAAATTGACCAAGGGTGAAGGTTGAGCGAGAGCCCAAATACGGCGTACCTTGAATACCGCCTTGAATGCTCAAATAGCTGCGCGCGCCTTCGCTGACTTTTCCTAAAGCCAAGGTTTGTCCTGCCTCGATCACCATCACCTGATCCATTTCAATCGCATTGTTATTTAAGCTGGCTTGTATTTTAGCGCCGCTCAAGACAATTTTTGTTGCCACATTGAAGCGTAAACTTGGGCCATTCAAGGTGATTTCCAAACCGGCCGCATCATCAGTATTGCCTAATAAGCGATTGCCTAAACGGAATGAGCGCATATCGAAGGGGCCGGAAGGGGGCACGCCCACATTCCAATAACCGATACGCCCAGGATAATCCTGAACCGTCGTTAAGGTACCGCCAGAGAGCACATCAATGGTAAACGGTGAAATGCTGAAGTCGTTTAAAAAGCGAGTGAACATATCACCTTGTTTGAAAACTTCCGTCGCTAAAATAGCGCGCAGATAAATCAGGTTGGTTTCGATGCCTTCTATGCGAGTCTCAGCCAGTGCATCATCCAAAGCTTGCAGCGATTCTTCACGAGAATCTTTATGGACAATCACTTTTGCGAGCATCGGGTCGAAGAAGGGGCTGACTTCCATGCCCGCTTCTATCCAATGATCGATACGCAGTTGTTCGCCATTCGCTTCAGGGAAGTTAACGTGAGTGATCAGCCCGGCGCTGGGCTGGAATTGTTTGTTAGGGTCTTCAGCATAGACTCGGGCTTGCAGTGCCCAGCCATTCGGGGCACCGACTTTTAATTCGGATAAATCAGGCAAGGTGTTATCGGCCAGCTTTAGCATCCACTCCACTAAATCAACACCATAGACTTGTTCGGTGACACCGTGCTCTACTTGTAAGCGAGTGTTTACTTCTAAGAACCAGAAGTCATGTGCTTGAGCGTCGTAAATAAACTCGACCGTGCCTGCATTGCGATAATTGACGGCCTCGACCAAACGTACCGCGGTGTCATGCAGTCGAGTACGAACCTCATTTGGAATGCCCGGTGCAGGCGTTTCTTCAAGCACCTTTTGGTGTCGGCGTTGGGCTGAGCAGTCACGTTCGCCCAGCGCGATGGCCTTACCTTGGCCATCCCCAAATACTTGCACTTCGATATGTCTGGCGCGGGCAATATATTTTTCGATAAACACACCGTCGTTAGAAAAGTTATTCACGCTTAAGCGTTTGACACTGTCAAAGGCTTGATTGAGTTCTTGTTCGCTGTGGCAAACTTGCATGCCGATGCCACCGCCGCCAGCTGTACTTTTGAGCATAACGGGATAGCCAACCTGCTTGGCGCAGCTTAGGGCATCGTCAACACCGGTGAGTAAACCGCTGCCTTCAAGTAAGGGAATGCTGTTGACTTCGGCTAAGGCTCGGGCGGCATGTTTCAAGCCAAAATCGCGCATTTGCTCGGGTGTGGGGCCAATAAAAATAATGCCTTTTTGTTCGCAGCGTTCGACAAACTCAGGGTTTTCACTGAGAAAACCATAACCGGGGTGAATCGCATCGATGTTAGCGGATTCGATCAGTTCAAACAGTTTGTCCTGATTCAGATAGGTGTCGCTGGCGCGACCTTCTCCGAGTGAATAGGCTTCATCGGCGACTAGTCGGTGTAAGGAGTTTCGATCGGCATCGGCATACACGGCGATAGAGGTGATGTCCATCGATTTGAGCGTTCGCGCTATTCGAACAGCAATGGCGCCACGATTGGCAATTAACACGCGCTTGATCATTTTTCTTTCCTGTCTCGGGTCGTCCCGATCTGAGTCGCAACAGCGGGCCGTCCCACTGTGTTTCCAAACTTAAATACCCTGACTAACATGTATTGCTTAGCTCTATTTCAGGCTCAAGTGATGTATTAAACGGCATCCCAAATGAGCACTTCTACCTGCGTTGGATTGTAGGCATTACAAGGATTATTTAATTGCGGGCAGTTTGAAATAAGCACCAAGACATCCATATGCGCTTTCATTTCGACGTATTTTCCCGGTGCCGATATGCCATCCTCAAAGGTTAATTTACCCTCTTCCGTGACCGGTACATTCATAAAGAAGTTGATGTTATGGCTGATATCCCGCTTGCTTAAACCCAGGTGGTCATGCTCCGCAATGGCGAGCATCCAGCTATCCCGACAGGCATGCATGCAGCGTTTTTCCAAACTGTAACGCACGGTATTTGATTCTGTCGCACAGGCACCGCCGACGGTGTCGTGTCGGCCGCAGGTGTCGGCGATAATTTCGAGCATGGTATTTTGCTCATTCGACATCAGCTTGGAGCCGGCTGTAAGATATAAGGCGCCTTGGAGTTGAATGGTGTCGGTCGCGCTGTAGCGTTCTTCGATATTCCTTGCGTTATAGAACAGGGTATCGGCAGCTTGGTTACCTTCACTGTCAACGATGCGAATGGTCTGGCCGGCTTTCACTTCTTGTAAGTAATAATCACCGGCCATGACGGTTTTCGTGTCTATTGCGTCGGCCGGATTCAAGAGGCTTTCTTTAATCATGATGTTCTCCTTGTTTCAAGGCCGAATGAATAGGGTTAGGAAAAGGGTAATGGGTGTTTGTTGCCGATTCTCCCAAGTAATAAAGTCGGTTATTGGCAAAGCCACGAGCATTTTCTGGACAATGATTCAGACATTCGTCTTGCGCTGAAATTCTCGAAGCTTCTGAAAGTTCGATGTGAACAGGTTTGCTCGGATAAGTGCTGGCCTGACTCAGTGGGTGCGGGCAGCTATGCATCACCACTAGCGTGTCCATTTCAAAGCGAAGGGTCACAGACTGGCCTGCTTTGCTGGCGCTTTCATCTAGGCTCAATTTACCTTCGGCATCGCTTTTTACTTTGCTAAACCAGTTCAGGTTAGCCGCCAAGTCGCGCGGGCCTAAGCCGTACTTTGTGAGTTCGGTGAGAAAGCTATCGTAACCATTTTGATGCCAAGCATTTCGGGCTTTTTGATAATCTCTAGCGCCCCATTTTTCGCTGACACACTTAGCCGTACTGTTACCGCAAAGAGTGTCGTGCCAACCCGCCGTATCGTGTGTAATGGAGCAAAAAATACGACCCATATCAGAATACAGGCAATGACCTTGTGTCAATTTAAAGGTGTGTTGGCACTTTAAAGTGTCGGGCGCGTTATAGCGTTCTAGAAGTGATTCAGGATTGAAAAACAGCATGCCGAGATTGGCACCGCCTTCAATGTTCGTGATTTTCATTTCTATGCCACGTCTTACTTTCAGCGACCAATGGCTGGCTGCGGGTAAGGTATAGTCATAAAGAATGGTTTTCTGTTCGATCATAAGGATTCTCCAGTAATAATTAAACGGATATGGAATCAATGGCAGTGATGCCAACTGAGTCTCCCGGGCTTTTATCCCGCCGTGTAACCTCCTGGAGAAGGTCGATTGCTCTCGGACCAGTCGTAAAAAGTTGCACTCTTTACCGGAACCCTAGCGATCTTATTGGTGAAGCATGGTTACCTTATACTGACAAAATAACGCATTGATATCCTGGTACTTTGCTTAATCTCGTACTTTGATTTTTTACAAAAGCAGAACTTGTGCCAACGCTGAGTTATCTGGTCTGAGACGCAGGTTTTAGCTAATCTTCTCAATATAATGGTTTTTTTTGGGGCAATAAAAAATGCCGTGAGTTTAATTGGTGCATATTGCTCTATGTTGAATCACCCAGCTTAGTGTTTGATACTCACCTTGCCCGTCAAAATATCTTTAAACATCACCCAGTCCCCCCACAAACTGTATAAAGGGTATTGAAAGGTAGCTGGGCGATTCTTTTCAAAGACAAAATGACCCAGCCAGGCAAAACCATAGCCGATTAAAGGAAGAAGCCAAAGCAGCGTCCATTGTTTGGTGGCAAGCATAAGAATTATGATGGACAGCACTAAGCTTGAACCAACAAAATGTAAGCGTCGGCAATTAACATTTTGATGTTCTGACAAGTAAAAAGGGTAGAACGATTTGAAGTTTGAAAACTGTTTAGGTGCTTCATTCATATGGAAACCTCTCGCGTTATTCTTCGAGTATGGTAAGTTCTTTCAAGCTAACAAAAAAGGCTGATGGGTAATCATCAGCCTTTTTTAAATCTTCTACAAGCTTGTTTTGTTAACTTACAGCTTATAAACCAGAGTGATTGCTGTTTCTCGATCGCTGTGTGCAACCCCATTCGCGACATCAGAGTTGTGCTTGATATTGTATGCTACTTTCATAGAAAGGTTACCAGCAACTTGGTTGGTCAGCGCTACGCCAAAACGCGTTTCAGTATTGCTGTCACCTGTTTCAACTTTCAGGCTCTGGTCGAAGGTAGAGGTTTTGCTGATTTTCCAAGAGAATGCTTCAGACAAACGAAGGATCACATCTTCTTCAGTATTGTTATTTTCATCTTCAACAATACGATAACCAGGAGCAGCTTCAACTTTAAGCTTCATGTCTTCTTTTTTGATTATCTTGTAACCGTAACCGGCAGCAACTGAAGCGGTGTAGTTTAAGCCATTGAAGTTGTCGTTTTCCCAGCTAGCAACGCCAAATGCATAGCTTCTATCGCTTAAATTGTAATCTGATTGAATTTCCAATCGATATTTTTCAGCGGAACGAACGTCACCTGTTGAACTTCTTAAGGCTTCAGCTAAAAGTGAGTGAGTCCATTTGGTGTAAGACGTTTCACCATTAAATTTTGCATTCAAGGTCTCAGTGTCCGAGTTGCCCGAGCTTTTAATGTAGCCTAATTCTGCAGATGCATTCCATGCCATGTCTTTATTGGCTTCTTCTGCTTGAGCGAAAAGGCTGCTTGAAAGACAAAGAACTGAGATTGGTAAGATTAAATGCTTTTTATTCATGTAGGCGTGATCCTTTTAATTAATATAAATTATTTTGTATTATTTTAGATGCCGAATAATACACTTACTGAGCTTATAAACCTAGGCAAGGGCAATCTAAAATATAGCAAAAAAATGTAAAAAAGGAAGGGCTTACAAGGCAGTGCTCGGGGATAAATAAAAAAGCCACTTATGTTTCACTGTATTGTTTCTTTACTTTATTAGATAGAGTAAAGGTGTGGTCAGTGTTGAGTGGCTATTATATCGATTAAATTTATTGTTTAGCGTGTGCTTCGATCGGTGTGTTTATGCTTGCGCCTTTATTGGTGGAAAGCTTAGCCGAACCTTTGTTCGCTAATAGCGATACGACAACAACGCCAGTGAAAACAACAATCAAGCTGGTAAAAAATGGAAATCCAAACATGTCCACCTTCCTTACATCATCAAGGCATCTAAAAAATGTGTAAGCGCAACGTGCGCTTACTGTCCTTATGGTTCTTTCAAACCTGTGGGTTAATCTTGGGTTTGTTTCATAAAGTGTTGATGGCAGTTAAATAAAATCCGCCGCTTCAAGTTCCAAATTAACCTTACCAATCCCTAGTTCATGATCAATCCATTTGGTGATATTTTTAAATATACACATGGTGATACCCTCCGAGATTTAATTTGCTGAATAATGTATCTTTCAGCTATTCAAAGGTTCCCTTTTGGAACCCTTGATGTGATTATAGGGTTCTAAAATGGAACTCGTCAAGAATAATTTAGAGATTATTTATAAAATAAAAACCGTGACGCGCGTCATGTTTTTGTTTATTTGGATTATCTTTGTCTAATATGGCAATTTGATGAATAGTGAATAAGCTAGTACGAAGTAGTTAATTAAGAATATTAACCTTAGGAATGATTATGCGAGGCATGCGTTCGGATTTTGATCCGAGTACTAACATTGATTGGTCGGTGATCAAGCAAATTTGGCCGTATCTATTGGAATATAAAGCACGCATTGTGTTAGCGCTTCTATGTTTGGTAGCCGCTAAATTTGCCAGCGTGGGCATGCCTTTCATATTAAAAGAAGTGGTAGATGATCTCGATCAAAAGTTGGCGGGTGTTGATAGTGCCTTGGTGGCTGTGCCACTGGCCTTGCTTCTGGCCTATGGCATCGCGCGTTTTGCCAATGCCTTGCTAGGAGAGATTAGGGATACCCTGTTTGGCCGGGTTACAGAGCGTGCGATGCGCCGGGTTGGTCTTCGGGTGTTTGAGCATTTGCATGCCCTGGATTTAGCCTTTCACTTGAATCGCCGGACGGGGGGCTTATCCCGCGATATTGAGAGGGGCACCAGTGGTATCAGCTTTCTGATGCGTTTCTTGGTGTTCAATATCGTGCCGACTTTTCTAGAGCTTTTCCTGGTGATGGGCATTTTATGGCAGCAGTATCGCTATGAATTTGCACTGATCGTGCTGGTGTCGGTTATTTCGTATGTGTGGTTTTCTAAAAAGACCACCGATTGGCGAACCCAGTTTATTCGTGAAGCCAATCAGGCGGATAGTCGAAGTAATTCGCGCGCAGTCGATAGCTTATTAAACTTTGAAACCGTGAAATATTTTGCCAATGAAAAGTATGAGGCCAAGCTCTATGACCAAGAGCTCGAAAGCTGGGAATTGGCGAAGCGGAAAAATCGTTTAACCTTGTTTGCACTCAATGCGGGCCAGGCATTGATTATATCGGCTTCCTTAACGGCCATGCTCTTATTGGCGGCAAGCGAGGTGGCAGCAGGGCGCATGACCTTGGGGGATTTTGTGTTGGTGAATGCGTTTATGATGCAGATTTTTCTGCCGCTTAACTTTTTGGGTTTTGTGTATCGAGAAATAAAAAGCTCAATGGCGAATATCGAGCGGATGTTTGAGCTACTCAAAACCGATGCCAAGATTAAAGATGATGATGCAGCAAAAGAGCTTGTGGTGCAGGATGGTCGAATCGAATTCAAGCATGTCAGCTTTGCCTATGATGAAGCGCGGCCAATCTTGAGGGACTTCAGTTTCAGTATAGCGGCAGGTGAAAAAGTGGCCGTTGTCGGCAGTAGCGGTGCCGGTAAATCGACCCTGGCAAAGTTGGTGTTTCGTTTTTACGATGCGACGCAAGGTGAAATATTAATTGATGGCCAAGCCATTAAACATATTACCCAGCACAGCCTTCGGCAGGCGGTAGGGGTGGTGCCACAAGATTCTGTCTTGTTTAACGATAGCTTGATAGAAAATGTCCGCTACGGACGACCCGATGCCAGTGATGACGAGGTGAAGAAGGCGATTCGGATGGCGCACTTACAAGATTTTGTAGAGAGCTTGCCTAAAGGCTATGAGACTCAGGTCGGTGAGCGAGGCTTAAAGCTATCGGGTGGCGAGAAACAGCGGGTGGCGATTGCCAGAACCATCTTAAAGAACCCTGCAATTTTAGTCTTTGATGAAGCAACCAGTTCCTTGGATAGTCGGTCTGAGCGAGCGGTGATGGAGGCTATCGAAGAGGTGTCAAAGGGCAAAACCAGTATTGTCATCGCGCATCGCTTATCGACGGTGGTGAATTCCGATCGAATTCTGGTTTTGGAAAAAGGCCAGATAGTTGAGCAAGGATCACATGATCAGCTAATCGCCTTGGGTGCGCATTATGCTCAGCTTTGGGCCATGCAGCAGAAACAATAAATAGTTGAAACATTCTAAAAAATAACAGAGGAGGCTCATTATGCGCTGGGAAGAAGTAGACTCACAGGTGTGTTCCATTGCACGAACCTTGGCAATATTTGGAGATAAGTGGACGCTGCTTATCATCCGGGATGCGTTTCGGCGCGTGCGTCGGTTTTCAGATTTTCAAAAGTCCTTGGGTATACCGAAGCATCGCTTGTCAGATAGACTAAACAAATTAGTGGATGCCGGCGTACTCAAAAAAATACTCTATGATGAAAAGCGTGCGCGCTACGAATATCGTTTAACGCCAAAAGGCTTGGACTTATTTCCGGTGTTGATGACCTTTGTACAGTGGGGTGACCGCTGGGCAACGGATCAGGATGGTTCCCCCGTTGTGTTCAGGCATTCTAGCTGCGGCGAAATTAGTCAGCCAAAATACGTCTGTAATCATTGTGAAGAAGAAGTGAATGCCCGCACCTTTCAGCCAGAAGTGGGTTCGGGAATCGCCAAAAAGCTTTTACGAGGCGAGATGAGTACGGATGACGCCGGGCGTTTAAATGAAGTGATTTATTAACAACAACCCCAATATAAATCGTGTGGCTGACGAATGAGAAAACTTGCATGACTAAAGACAATAACCTGCTTGAAAAATGGTGGGGAGAGTTTGATATACCGATTAATTCGGCCGCGCAATGGCAAATAGAGTCACTGTCTTTTGCGATCCATCATTTAGAAAAAGAGTGGCAGATTTCTTATCAGCGTGAGCATATTGAAGAGGCGTTATTCAATAAAATGTACTTTTCGAAAGGGCTCGTCGATGAGAGTAAGTATTCAACAGCCACCCGCCACGTATTTAAGAAATCGAGCTCACTGTTGGCATTGAAGCCGCAGTTGGCCGATAGAACGGTGGTCACGCGTCCTTCGACGCCGATCAGTTTGGCGCCCGGCGAAGAGATTACCCTGTATATCAGCACGCCGCTGTGGGTGCAGTTTGAAATTGGCGGGAAGAGTGGCAGTGTCATCGAAGAGTTTGCGATTAACCGGCCATCAGATACCTGGTTTGGCCGGTCCACACGCGAAGGTGAATTATGTTATGCCTCGCAAACCTCGGGCAGAACGAATCTGGAAAACTTACCGGCAAGGCCTTCCCGTGCGATTACCCCGCTAAATGTGATCAATCATGCCGAGGATAAATTATTACTTGAACGGGTTGCTTTGCCGGTTCCCTTGCTTTCTTTGTTCGGTACGCCGGAAGGCTTGCTTTGGACACAGCCTGCTACCTTAATCAGGGAGGATGATGGCGGCATGGCCGAGTTGAAGCTAGGTAAGGATGCGCCGATGGAAGCCGTTAATGCGGTTAGAGTAAACAAACCACGCCAGCAACCGGTTAAAGGTATGCTGGTGCGCGCCTTCAGTTCAATTTTTGATAAGGGTATTTGATATGTCTGAAGTGCTCAATTACATTAATGTCTTTCTCGCGAATGTGAATGTTCATCATTATTTTCGCGCTTTATTGCTTATCGCGGCGGGGTTTTTCTTTGCCAAGATAATTAGTCGTTACGTCTTCAAGCTAACGACAAATCTTCTGGCCGTGCAAGCACACATCTTATTAAGGCGTGCTGTTTATTACGGCATATTGCTGGTGTTTTTTATGTCAGCACTCCTCGAAATGGGCTTCAATCTAAGTGTCCTGTTGGGTGCGGCGGGGGTGTTTTCGGTGGCCATCGGTTTTGCCTCTCAGACCTCGGCATCGAACCTGATTAGCGGCTTATTCTTGATGGCGGAAAAACCTTTTACCGTAGGAGACGTCATTAAAGTGGATAATATGACTGGTGAGGTGCTGTCGATAGATATGCTATCGGTGAAGATCAGAACTTACGATAATCTCTATGTCCGCTTGCCGAATGAGTCATTGATCAAATCCAAATGTACCACGATTACCCGTTTCCCGATTCGTCGCCAGGATATGATGATAGGCGTTGCCTACAAAGAGGATTTACAAAAAGTGAAGCGCGTGCTGTTTGAGGTGGCTGCTAGAAATCCAATCTGTTTGGAAGAGCCCAAACCGATTTATGTATTTAAAGGTTATGGCGAATCTTCCTTGGAAATCCAGTTTTCGGTCTGGGCAGCGAAAGAGAATTTCCTGGAAATGAAAAACTCGATGTACGAACAAGTTAAAGAAGCCTTTGATCGAGAAAATATCGAAATACCTTTCCCGCATCGAACACTCTATACCGGCGCAGAAACAGCGCCTTTTCCTGTGGATGTATCTGCTGGGAAAGCATCTGAGGACTCCACTAAATAGGCTTGTAGAGTATTTGAATGCAACGCTTTTAGCTTAGCGGGTGTTGGCTCATAGGGTTGTTGGCTGGTAATAGAGTTTGTTTAAGAAAAAGCGAGATCCCTGTCTCAAAAAAAGCAGAGTATTAACTAGTATTCATATTGTAACTTCGTGTAACCTGAATGCGGTATTTTTTCTAATAAAAATTAAAAGCTAAAATGCCCTATTAGAGTATGAGCTTAACAAAGTGTTATAGAGCTTATCGTTGCCGACTAATCCACAATCTGGAAATAGCTTTATGTCACTGCTATCTATCAACATAGCTTCGAAGAAAGCTACCCCTTTCTGTCAGACTTTAATCGTTTTGGTTCTTTTGTGTGCGATGCCCGCAGCGCAAGCCGAAGACTTATTGGATCTACTTCAAGTAGCTCTGCAGAATGATTCTAAATACCTGTCTTCCGAGCAAAAATATCTAGCCGATAAAGAAGGCGTTGAGCAAAGCACGGCAGATTTATTACCAAACGTGGCATTTCAGTATGAATTCACACGCACGCATGCTGAAGCGACCGAATCCAGTAATGATGTTCTTTCTGGTCCGGCAGATACATACTCTACCCGAACGCGTGCATTTGTAGTTACCCAGTCACTGTTCGATTATAAGCGGTGGGCTCGTTACTCCCAATCTAAAGTCAGTGCCAACCGCGCTGAAATCCAATATGATTTCTCAAAGCAAGAGTTACTGCTAAGGCTAGCCGAGAGCTACTTTTTGGTGTTGGAACGCAGTGATCAGCTAGATACTATTCAAACTGAAAAGGCCGCGATGCAGAAGCATCTCGATGCCAGCAAGAAAAAGCACAAAAGTGGACTGGGTAGTCGCGTCGACATGGAGGATGCACTCGCACGTTATCTTAATGCCTTGAGTAAAGAGGTAGAATTACAAAGTCGCTATACAGACAGTCAATATGGTTTGAGAGAAGTATTGGGTACTGTGCCTGGTTCTCTTGCTCGCTTGAGTAAAGATTTAGACACTGTGTTGCCCGAACCACAAGACCCGCAGGCCTGGGTGGAAATGTCGACGAAGTTGAATTTAGAAATTCAGATTCTTAACTTGGCTTTAGAGGTTGCAGAAAAAGAAGTATCAGCGGTGCAGTCTGAGCATGCACCAACCTTAGACCTGGTTTTTACTAGTGATCATGTAGTTCAGGGCGGTTCTGTATTTGGTGGTGCGTCTAAGACAAAAAATGAAGAAATTGCGCTTCAGTTTAATCTGCCCTTGTATTCAGGTGGCAAAACCTCATCAAAAATACGTCAGGCTGTTGCTAAGCGAGAAAGCCTGTTTTATGACCGCAATGACAAGCGTCGTTCAGTAGAGCGTTCTGCTCAGGAATCCTATAATCGAATCAGTGCAGCGATCATTCAAATTGATGCGCTTCAACAATCGGTTAATGCGCAGCAGCGCCTTCTGGATTCCAAAACATCGGGTTACCAGGTTGGCCAGAATAGCATGCTTGAAATTCTCGATGTTCAACAAGATTTATCGTCTGCTCAGCAAGCCTTAACCAAAGCACGTTACGACTATGTGTTAAACGTCTTGAGATTAAAGTTTGCCGCAGGTGACTTGCAAGAAGTAGATCTTGCTGCTGTGAATAATTGGCTAACTGGCGGCGTGGTAGTGCTGTCTCGTTAACTAGATGTTTTAGCGTTGATCACTGTATGTCTAATAGTGGTCGTATGAAAGTGGATGTTCGCGGCATTGAAAGAAGCGAACTACTTATTGCATAACTGATCATACTGGAAAAATTATGTCGGCTTTATTTTATCGTTTGTTCAGATCACGTTACGACAAATTGCGCCAATTGCGTCAGTATATGTGGAATTATCAGGCGCTTAATTCTAAACGTCGAAATACCTATTTAGTCGAGCAAATGGAGAATCGTTATCTTCTCTCTGCCGATGCGGCACCTTTCACCCTCGATTCAGAATTATTAAACGAAAATCTGATGGTTGAACAATTGGTCGATCTAGGTTTAGCGGAAGCAAGTAATTCCGATAATCTTAAGTTGGTTCGCCAGCATGATTACGATTTAAACGCTAAAAACTCTGTTCAGAAGGAAAGTTTTCAAGATGAAGTATCGAGTGAAGCAACGCTTGAGGCCGGTGACGAAGACTTTATTACGGTTGCTGGTGATGATGCTATCGCACAAGATCAGTCAGGAATACATTTCGTCCAACAGCTGAATGGTCACCAGTTTGTGGTGATTGACCGCTCAGTCGAAAACTATCAGGCACTGCTTACCACGTTTATGGGTGATGAAGCGGCTGATCTAGATTGGCAAAGCCAGGCCACCGACAATGGTGAGGTTCTCGTTGCAAACTGGTTTCAGCAGGAAAAAAATTCAAACTCCCCATCCGATAATCCAGACTTAGATTTCAATGTCTCCGATGAAATAGCCGACTTAGTTCAGCCGCAATCAAATCAAGCCGACCAAGTCACCGTGATTCTTCTTGATAGCGAAGCTGATGGTGTCGAACAATTAGCCAGTGTGCTTTCAGAGTATGAGGATATTTCTGCGCTACACATACTGTCTCATGGCGGTGCAGGGCTTATTCGAATGGGTTCGGCGAATCTTGGTTCGTCCTCTTTAGAGCGTTATCGCGAGCAGCTTGAAGCTTGGGGCAAGGCGCTAAAGGCGGATGGCGATATTCTCGTATATGGTTGTAATGTCTCTGAAGGCGAAACCGGTATTAATTTTGTTGACCGTTTAGCTGGGGTAACTCAAGCGGATGTGGCGGCTTCTTCCAATACCACCGGGAATAACTTCATCGGTGGCGACTGGATACTTGAAACCGAATTTGGTTACGTCACCGAAATGCTCGATTTCTCAAGTCTGGATGAGCAAGTTTTTGCTTCCAATGATCCGCGCTTTCAGGGCGTGCTGGCGACTGCGAATTTTTCTGCAACCAGCGCTGGCGGAAGTGGGTTTGCCAATCAGGCTTTTACTGGAAAAATAACGCTCGAAGATAATTTAACCAACCTTGTATTGGATGATGTCAGTGGTGCCTTAACTATTAAATTCACCAAAGCCGGTGTAGAGATTACTAATGGGTCTGCGAAAATAACGTCTACCGGACTTAAAGAAATAAAGTACGGCATCAATAGTACGGCAACGGTAGAGGTTTTGGCTGAAGCGGGCGCTAAGTTCGATGGCGTAACGGTTGACCTTCTGTATATGACCTCATCCAATACCCCGACAATAAGTTTTACCAATAACACTAGTAATCCAGATGCCTTTTTTGCAAAAGGTGAATCGCAAACCGTTAGTCTCGTTGCCCAGCAAAAGTCTGGTGAGTTCAAGGCCAAAGCCGGTAATAGCACGATGACCCTAAAAGGTATATTTGGCGCCAAAGTAATTGGTGGTTTGGGGCGAGATATTTTTCTTGGCAGTGACTCTCTCTTAGTGGGTGATGTCTTTGTCGGAGGAAAAGGCGACGACTCTCTTAGTGGTGGTGCCGGTCTAGATACACTTTCTGGTGGTAAAGGTAATGATTGGCTCTATGGTGAAGCCGATGCTGATGCGCTCTTCGGCCAAGCCGGTGATGACAAGCTCGACGGTGGTTTAGGCGATGATCGTGGCACGAAAGCCTATGATGCAAGCACCGCCGCGGAGCTTTTACTTGCAGGTCTGCACGGTGGTGACGGTAAAGACCAACTGTTCGGCGGTCAAGGAAACGACTGGTTATTCGGTGAAGATGGCGCAGATACTCTCGATGGCGGTAGCGAAGACGACATTCTTGTCGGTGGTAAAGGTGACGACAGCTACGTTTTTGAGAATAACTGGGGCGATGATAAAGTCATTGAAGTCTCAGGGCAGGGCAAAGATGTATTAGATTTTAGCCAGGTCACCCGGCCGCTCAATCTTACTATCGGGAAAACGGATAAAGCCGCAGCCGATTACTTCAACATCACCGATGCCTTGAACCCCTTCAATTCTGTCAATGCTGTTGCTTATATTGAATCTATTATTAGCGGAAACGGTATTAATACCTATACGGTCGACGCTGACTTTCCCACAACGTATTCGCCAGATGGCACGCTCAATAAAACACTCAGTATCAAGAACACTCTTCCGAATGATGGTATTCCAACAGCAATTTTAGATTTGAGCGCTATTACCATCGCCATGACGATTACTGTAGAGCAGGATCCTAGTAGCGATAACGGCAATAAAGTCACTATTATATTCGATCCAAGTCAAATCCCTAAAGTTGGTGGTTTATTAGATAAACTCAGCAAAAAAATTGTCATTACCAATGTTAAAAGTATTACCACTGGATCAGGAAATGACGAAATTACTCTTAGTGAAGGGGTGGCCTTTTTCGGTGATCTGAATGTCGGTGAAGGCGACAATAAGATTATTTTTAAAGATAAATCTCAATTGAATGGCAGTATCGTTGGCGGCAGTGGTGCTAATGCCATCGACTATGATGGTGCGAGTCGTAATCCTCAAAGTTTAGGGGTTCTAAGTGATGAAGAGTTAGCCCTAATAGAGTCGCTTGCAGGCTTTGATCCTGATTTATCAGGTTCAGGTTTCCGCTACAGCTCTGAGGCTTCGGAAGGTGCTTTCCCGCGTATTAGTGGAACGGTCAGCGGCTTCAACCATATTATTGGTACTGAAAGTGGCTATAACGATATTTGGTTTGGTAGTAACGACCGTGATATTTATACCCATAGTGGCCCAGGTGAAGGTGGCTCGGATTTACTGTTTGGAAACGGAGAAACCGACCGAATTGCCGGCGGTGGAGGCAACGATTATATCGATGGTGGTGATGGCGACGATTTTCTTTGGGGTGAAAACGATAACGACACCCTGATTGGCGGCAAAGGTACGGATACTTTAGATGGCGGCAAGGGCAAAGACACCTTTGTGTTTGCGAATGATTGGGGAAATGACACCATTGTCAGCAAGTATTCTGAAGGTCGTGAAGATACCCTAGATTTCAGTCAGGTCACTGGGACGCTAACTTATAGCCTTTTTGCCAATGAAATCAATATAGGTGCAGTTCAAATATCAGGATTTGTTCGTGATCCAGCTTTGTTTGGTGAGGGCTCAAAACTACCCGGTTACGAGAAAGCCTCAGGTACCTTTGCTTTGGGTGCCGATACCGTTACGGTAGAAGCAACCGGTTTTAATGATGCCACGACTAATCGAATTTCAGACATAATCACTGGTCAGGGTGACCAAAACTTTGTGATTGGGAATCGTTGGGGCACCACAACTATCGACGCCACAGCGGCAGTCGATGCAGGCAATAAAGTAGTGCTCGATTTTAGTGGGAGCACGGTACCGCTGCGCTTTGAGTTTAGAGACGATATTAATAGTCAATTGCTTACTGTGCCAACTGGTGCGGATGTGTTGATCGTTGCCTATAAAGGTGAAGTCATTAAGCTCACCGGTTCGCAGGTCACGCCGGAAGAGTTGCAAGCGCAGTTGTCTAATATCGATGCGCTAAAACAAAATTCCAAACTCGATCTGTTAAAGCAGAAAACCTTAGGTTTGGATCCAGACGTGAAAGTGAGTGTCGAGGGTGATCAATGGCGTATTGATATGCCTAAAGCAGATGATTACCTGCAATATAGCACCACCGATGGAAACTATACCGAACAAAGCATGAGCCCTGCGTATTATGGTACTTCTCTAACTCTTCAATTGGGCTCGAAGGTTAAAACTTTTCCGAATACGGGTGAAGACCTTCGCGCAGAAGCTGAAGCTTGGCTGAAAACGGTGACAGCAGATAGCACGGCTAAAATCGTAGTAGACAGCGTTGGTGGATGGGTACTTACGATGCCCATTAATTCGGATACACTCATCTATGTGAAAGGCGATGGCGCCGCTCAGCAAGCAACGCGAAACGTGATGGATAGAGCGACCAGCGATGATGTGGTGCGCGTATATAAGGTGACTGGTGCATCTGATCTGTCACTGAATGCTTATAAAGATATCTTGGACAAAGACGGCACTAGTGCTCAGGCAGAGTATATCGAGTTGCGTGGAGTCAACGCGAAAACAGAAATTATTTCAGGGCGCGATAGTAATCAATATCGAGTGCGTGGTGATGCTACCTATCCTGGGCAGCTAACGCTGTTAAATGGGCCGCAATACAATAGTATTCTAGGTTCGGAAAAATCGATACCGATTGGCGTTCAGGTTGAACATGGCCTTAGCTTTGCTGAGGGGATCGTAGATGACTTTACTTCAACCTTCTCAAACTTCGATAAACCCATGTTTGTGGATCTATCAAGTAATACGGCAGGACGCGTCGATTGGCCTTCTGCGCCTAGCTTACCCGGTAAGCCAAGTTTACCCACAAAAGATGAAATTCTTAAAGCAATACGTGACGCAGGAGATGGCTTTGCCGAAGCATTTAGCGCTTTAGGGCCTTCAATTAAAGCTGCTTGGAATTCAACGTTTTTTGAAGCCGGTGACTTTAGCGTAAAAGGAATTGAAAACATCCATCTTCAGGATGGTGTTCGTAACGGCTTATCCTACTCTGCGCCCGCGAATATCTCGAATGTTAAGCTCGGTTCCGGATTTAACATTGTCAAAGGTGATGCTAACTTTAATTTGATTCAAACTCGGCCCGCTGGCACGGGTATTCATTTAATGTCGGGTGGTTTAGGCGGCGATACCTACAAAATGACCAATCTATGGGGCTTGGCGGCCGTCATGGAAATGCCAGATTTAACCATTAATGACCAGCCTGTTCCTGAAGCACTTGATACCTTGGATTTTTCTGGCTTTGTCGGAAATATTGCAGTCGATGTCTATTCATTTGCTCAGGTCAAAGATTCGCTAAATGATTTAATTGGCTTGGATCTTAATAATCTCGTACTTGGTGTGGGCATTGATACCAACTTTCTGAGAGTGCGCGGCTTCGATTCCGTTGGCAACACCATATTCGAAAATATAGGTGTAGGTAGTGTCGATACCTCGGTGTCGCCGGTTGGCTCAAGTAACATGATCGCCATGGATATCGAATCACTTGTTGGTCCTGCACTTGGCGACCTTAAGGTGATCTTTCATGAAGGTGCAAGCCTAAGAGGAACGGTCAAGGCCGGTTCATTAGGCACAGTGACGCTGGATTATACAGATTATAATGCCCCAGTAGATATCGTCGCAGGTCAAAGCTCTTTAGGCGAATTATCCTCGTTTTTGGGTGGTGATTTTGGTGGCATTCTAGATTCGATTGGTTTGGGTAGCGGATCGGATAATGGTCCGGTGGCGGACTTTATCAATGCCATGATCAATAACACCGATGGTGTTGCTGATGTTTTTGCCAGCTATCTACCCGGCTTAAAGCTACCCTTTAAAACCACCGCATCTGCTACCGGAATAGATGGGCATCGCTTTGGTGGTTTAACCACCTTCGCAGACTATTTACCTGGGGATAATCAAGTTAGCCAAACGCTGAGTAATCTGGCGGTTGCAGGTCTGACTAAAGTGATAGGCAGTCCCGACTCAGACAATATATTCAGTAGTTTGGATACAGCAGGGTTACAACTGGCCTTAGAGAACTTTGAGGGTGCGCGCGATATTAATTTGTGGTCTCTGAGTGAATCAAATGAGAGTTTCTTTCTTAATCTTGCAACAGGGGAGTTCAGAAAAGACGGCGATCCTGTTCTTAAAAAGGATGGCTCACCTTATGTTATAGATCCGAGTATTGTTCGATCTGGCCGTGGTCACGATCAGTTTACCGGTGGTGATGAGTCGGTGAGGATAATCTTTAACCCAGAAGCAGGCGATTCTTGGGGGCAAGATACAGTTCGTGGTGGGGCCGGGCTCATTACCCTTGATTTTAGCTTCGTACCGGATACCTGGACGGGTAAGCAAAGAACGGTTTCTGTTGGTAAAACAGCGACATTGAGTGGCGATGTCGTCGCTAATGATGTTTGGAAGCTTATAATTAATGAAGGTATTCCTGATCAGGAATTGACGCTGAGTTTTACGCCGACAACGTCTCTTGACGATGTCAATGCTGGCCTAAAGCAAGTGCTTGATGATCTCATTGCCGATGTCGCAGACCCCCTCAATAGTATTGCTTCTCTCTATACAGCTAATGTCGTTGATAATGCCATTAAGATTAGCCGCCTTGGTGATACGGACTTTACGCTTACAGGTGATTTTGCAGGAACAACAGGGGCAACGCTAGGCAGCGCCACTATCAAAGATTCCAGTTCAATATCGATTTACTTTAGCTATATAGACAACGATGGCGCAGAGATTGAAGCAAGTTCATCCGTCCTTTTAGTTGATGGATCATACAAGATCAAGGCGCCTTCAGGGGGCTTTGAATCGATCGATACTAAACCAGGTATTAACTTAAGTCTTGATAGCTTAACGACAACTGATTTACCCGTAGGCCTTAAATTAACTTCGGTTCCTATTGACGCGATCAAAGAAGCTATTTCTGGTTTTGATGGCCTTAACTTGTCGGTCCCTAAAACCGATGGTTCGGGTTCAGATAATTTTGTTTTAAGTGCGGAAGCGTCAACCAAAAGTGACGGTTCGGAAATCGTGCAATTGCTGACATCTTCAGGCGGTGTCTTGCTTGACTCAAGTACCTTACAAGTTCTGTTAGTCGAACTGCCTAATCAGGAAATTTCGAGTCGACTCAGTAGTGGTCCAATATTGCTGGATTCGACTGCTGGCGATATGGGTTGGTATACCGGTGTATCTGACAACGTGCCAAGCGGTAAAGTCGATTTAATCAGCGTCTTAATGCACGAACTTGGTTTGCGTTTAGGTCTTGATCCTGCTGAAGATGTCATGGATGCATTTCTGGATGCGGGCATCGCACGTAGAGCCTTGAGTGGCACCATCGCTCAGGTTTTAGGCGGTTCAACGACTTACTCCCTTGAAACAACGTCCTTGCCTGCTGATTCATTGACGGTTACGAATCCTGATGTCGATGCGGTGTTGGCTGAAGCTGTTAGGCTCTGGCAAACGGCGACGATTAAAGTTCAGGGTAACTCTGATGAATCGGTCAGCGTATCAACGCCAACTTTGCAGTTTGCAGACCTTGGTCAAGGAGAGCTAGCTAGAACCTTAAGTGATGGCACCATTTTGCTCGACAAAACTGCCGCAGGCTATGGTTGGTTTGTCGGTGTGACGGAGACGCCAGATCTAGCCGGAAAGATGGATCTGCTTTCGGTGATAATGCATGAAATGGGTCATGTCATCGGTCTAAGTCATGATCACGATCCCAATGGCTCTGACGTAATGGACCAGGCCTTGACCGCTGGCGTGCGCAATGCCTCTGTGCCAACAGGTCAGATCGATGTCATCAACGTTCAATCATCTGACCAAAGTAAATTAGTCTTGGGGCTTGATGCCTTTGGTGGCTGGGTAGGTGGTCTTGGTTCTCGTATCGATGAGTTCTTAAATTCGAGTGTCAGCTTACCTTTAGTTGGTGATATTTCTTTAGATAGCGTTTTCGGTTTAGGTGGTAATGCAGGAACTACCTTAACAACAGCCTTGCAGGATTCAATTTCTACTGAAGTAACCAATCTATTTACCGCTGCTTCGGTATCGAATCAACGCATAGCCGATCTTGATAATATTGAATTCGCACCCGGTGCCGATGCCATTTCCTATAAGGCGACAGTCACGATTCCGGGCTTTGACCAAAATCTAGATCTTGATCCGGCTAATCTGGACTTTGGCGGTATTGACCCCGCTAGCTTAGGTTTGGAAATTACTTCTTTAGTACCGCCTCAGCTGCATGTGGTCGGCGGATTAGAATTGACCTTTGTCTTTGGTATTGATGGCGGCGGCAATTTCTATATCGATTCGCCTGGCGTAACGGCTAATTTAGCCATCGATAGCGGTAAGAATGGCGATGGAGAAATTATACCCTTCGATATTGATATCGGTTTTGGCCCGGTTGGTTTACAGGTCAATCAAGGGTATATCGATATCTCAGCCAGCATGGGCTTAGGGACAGATTTACGCATTGACTACAATGGTCTGATTAATAACTCGGTAGATCCTGCGGATCTTATTCCTTCCATTGGCGGCGATGCCTTTTGGGATATTAATTTACCCTTAGAGCTAACAGGTGGCTTTGCTGGTTTAAATGGCGATGGTTTGAAGATTAGTTCGCAGGGTACATTTTCGGGTGGCATTGGCTCAATTTCCTCTTTACTCGATAGCATTGAAGTCGATACCGGCTCCCTCAGTGAGCTGCTAAATATTAGAGCCGTCTCGCTTGATATGATCCTTGATGGCATGCAATCCGTTCTCGATGACATGATTTGCATATAAGCCAATGTCCAAGGCGTTATCGACAACAATAACGACCTTAAGGTTTACCAAGAACGCTGGGCTGCTGATAGCATTCTGGATACCGGTTTTACCGCAGCTCTTGACCAAGAAAGTATTGAAGCGAGATTAGTCGGCGGCCAAAGCGTCAGCTTAAGTGATTGGCTGGTCGGCGGGAATACTGTTTGGGGTTATCTGGAAGGTTCTGATCTGAATACCTTCGAGCAGCGTTGGGAATTAAGTGACATATTCTCAGAAGGAGAGTATGCCGAAATAGATGGCGCTACCTTCAGTAATATCAAACTAGTAGATGGAACGGTAACAGCCTTATCGCTTGATGCATACCATGTCAGTTCTGGCACCTTGAATGCCGATATTCCTTTCGCCGGTGTCAGTGTCGCCGATGTTTTGGGTGGTGGTTCGCTTAGTTTTGCTCAGCGCCTACGCGACATGATTAGTGATATTCGTTATTCCGCCAATAACATTAGTGAACTACAAGATCAGTTAAATGACCGCTTGAACAGCGAATTAGGTCTGGGTACCTCGACCAATTTACAGTCAGATCCGGTCACCTTGAGTTATGAAGACTCAGCCCTGAAGTTTGATTTTGACTTGGGCTTTTTGGCCTCAGAAAGCTTTGCGCTCGACTTTAGTCTTGATGATTTACCGCTGGATCAATGGTTAGGCATGGATCCAGACTTCCTGGAAATCGCCGCGCAAGGTGATATCGAACTGGCAGCGCAAGCCGATCTAAACTTTGGTTTCGGTTTTGATTTAAGTGATGTCAGCACACCCGATCTATATTTTGATACCGATTCAGG
>JBFJZQ010000005.1:0-28368 GCA_041622015.1 Oleiphilaceae bacterium | reverse complement strand
TGAACAACAGAAGGGTCAGCGAGTGTCGAAATATCCCCTAAGTTCTCTGTGTCATTTGCTGCAATTTTTCTTAGGATACGACGCATAATTTTACCTGAACGCGTTTTAGGTAAGGCTGGCGCCCATTGAATCAAATCAGGGCTTGCAATCGGACCAATTTCTTGACGTACCCACTTTATCAATTCAGCTTTTAGCTCATCGTTTTGCGGCACAGCATGATCATGCATCAAGCTGGCATAAACATATATGCCTTGCCCTTTAATATCATGCGGATAACCGACAACTGCTGCTTCTGCAACCGCAGGATGCGCAACTAGCGCACTCTCAATTTCGGCTGTGCCCATGCGATGACCGGATACATTCAAGACATCATCTACGCGACCTGTAATCCAGTAATAGCCATCCTTATCTCTTCGCGCACCATCACCCGAAAAATACATACCTTTATAACTTGAGAAATAGGTCTGAATAAAGCGCTCATGATCACCATACACCGTACGCATTTGACCTGGCCAACTATCCAGAATAACTAAATTGCCTTCGGCTTCACCCTCTAACAAATTTCCTTCATTATCCACTAAGGCGGGTTGCACGCCGAAAAATGGCCGGGTAGCCGACCCCGGTTTTAAATCTGTGGCACCCGGTAGCGGTGCTATTAAAACGCCACCGGTTTCGGTCTGCCACCAAGTATCCACCACCGGACAACGCTCGTCACCAACGACACGGTAATACCACTCCCATGCTTCTGGATTAATCGGTTCACCAACACTACCTAACAATCGTAAGCTGGTTCGCTTACTTTGTTTCACTAAATCATCCCCTTCTGCCATCATGGCGCGAATAGCCGTGGGCGCTGTATACAAGACGTTCACTTGATGCTTATCGACCACATGACCCATTCTGGAAAAATCCGGGTAATTAGGCACACCTTCAAACAATAAGGTGATAGCGCCATTCGCGAGTGGCCCGTAAAGAATATAGCTATGGCCTGTTATCCAGCCAAAGTCGGCAGTACACCAGAAGACATCCTTATCCTGATAATCAAATATCACTTCATGGGTTAACGAAGCGTAAACCAAGTAGCCGCCCGTGGTATGCAGAACCCCTTTTGGTGTACCGGTAGAACCAGAGGTATAAAGCATAAACAAGGGGTCTTCTGCACTCATAGGCTCTGGCTCACAAGTACTCGAAGCTGTCGCCATCAACTTCTGATAAGAAACATCCCGACCTTCTGTCCAGCTAACCTTGCCACCTGTTTTTTCGAGAACAATAATTCGTTCAACCGTTGTCACCAAATCATTTTCAAGGGCCAAATCGACATTGCTTTTTAAAGGCACGGTCTTGCCACCACGAAGACCTTCATCGGCGGTGATCACACATCGGGATTTACCATCGGCAATTCTGGCGGCCAAGGCTTCGGGAGAGAAGCCACCAAACACCACCGAATGAATTGCCCCGATACGAGCGCAAGCAAGCATTGCCACCGCTGTTTCTGGCACCATGGGCATGTAAATAGTGACAACATCACCCTTATTAACACCCTGAGATTTTAATACATTGGCGAACTTACAGGTTTCAGTGTAGAGCTCTTGATAAGTAATATACTTTGAAATGGAAGGGTCATCACCCTCAAAAATAATGGCAGTTTGGTTTGCACGGTTTTTTAGGTGGCGATCTAAACAATTCACCGACGCATTGAGTACGCCATCTTTATACCATTCAATATGAAGGTTCGAATGGTCAAACGAAACATCCTTTACCTGAGTAAAAGGCTTGATCCAATCGATTCGTTTACCCTGTTCAGCCCAAAAAGTGTCAGGATTATCGATAGATTCTTGATACATTTTCTCATAAACATCTGAGGTATATTTTGTGCGGGCTTTAGCTTCAGCCTTCACAGGGTGCAACTTGACAGTACTCATAATATCGATCCTTCTTGGCTATTATTATTTCTTGCTGATGTAAGTTTTCAGAGAAGAGGGATTCAAACTAAAGGGCTTAGTTAGAACTGGAATCCACTAACGATGCATACTTTATTGACTCAAGCAGACTTTCAAGGGGAACGTCTGCTGCTGATGAACGAATAGCCTGAACCAGTGCTTGCTGATCACCAAAACCTTCTGAGTCATAGCGGGCTTTTTTCATACGACTGTGATGCTGTTGTTTAAAGGTATCTAGCCCAATTCGCTCGTAGTCACTCAAGAGTAAGTGTTTTTGTTCATCGGTGAGCTTCTCTGGATCAAGAGCATGCAGCAAGCCATGCAGAAGGTCAACAGATGCATTACCTAGGCGTTCACCAAAGGTATACATCGCACTGGAAAACAAGGTGATAAGCTGTTCCGGCGTAGTATTCGGATCACTCATAAAGCGATTTAATTGCCTACGTAACTTTAGCCATTCCTGCTCTGTACTTTCATCTAACACATCATCTGAAGCACTTACAGTAATGACCGTTTCGGGTTCATTGTTATCCCTTATTGATGAATTTACCCCAATTTCGTTTAGATCGGTATTCACCGGCGGATAAGGAGAATAAGGTTTATCCTCCACCCTTATCACGTCTTTGTAATGATCACTTTCATTTAGTTGGTGAACATTACCTTGTGCAGAGATCTTCTTTTCTCGCGCACTGTCTACTTTTGCCCGCAACTGTTTCTGTACTTGGGTTAGTGCGTATTCATCCTCTTGAACTTGGTTAGTAGCAGCTTCATCGAAACCATTTGGAGGTGTTTTAGGTGGGCGTATTTCTGCGACAACTGACCTACTTCTAAACTGACGCTCTACTACTTTTTGCCAGTATTCACTGAAGGCTAACTTAGGGGTATTAGGCCGCTCAAATAAAGCATCTATACTTTCCGCTATCCGATAAAAACAGCGGGCAGAAGGGTCTGACTTTGGGAAAAGCGCAACCGGTCTTTGCGTAGAAACAGCTGTACGCATACTTTCATCCATCCATACTGAGCCCAAGTATTCTGTCTGAAGGTTTAAATACTTAAAAACAGCTTGCGAAAAACGCGTATAGGTTTTTTTAGATTGGCTAGGGTTCGCCGCCATATTGACAATTATCTGCACCCGTCTTCGATAACCGCGCCGCTTTAAAACCTTAAGCAGTGAAAAGGCATCGGTTAATGAAGTCGGTTCGGGCGTGATCACAACCACTGCAACTTGGGAAGCCGCAATAAAGTGCAATACTGTCGGCCCGATACCGGCCGCGGTATCCACCAGTAAATAGTCATAATGTTTTTCAATGGAACGAATCGAAGTGACAAGCCGTTGCTGCTGCCCAACATCTAATTCAACACACTGAGCAACGCCCGAGGCACCCGGAACTATTTGAATGCCTTCTGGACCATTTATGACAATTTCCTGAATTGAACGCTCACCCGTAAATAGGTGTTCCAAGGTATAAGCGGGATAAAGACCCAGCATGACATTGGTATTGGCCAAGCTAGTATCACCATCAAATAAACAAACTTTAGAACCTGAACGGGATAACGCAATCGCCAGATTGATCGCAATGCTCGTTTTACCTACGCCGCCTTTGCCACCGGTAACAGCAATTACGCGCGGAGTTCTAGAAAGTTCATTCATAGGAAATCGTAAAACCCACTTCTAAAATACAATTCTGCCTGTAAGGAAAGACGTTTTATAGCTCGATCAAAAGCTTGTTGTTTTTATAATCTGAATCGCATTCTAGCTTTTTTATACGTGTTAAAACACCAACTCGGACACATGCTGCAAACAGAAAAATTGAATAAATATTCAAAAAAATGAGACGAAGTTAAACAATTACTTAAATAAACAACAATAAATATTTAATTTATATAGATTATTGTCTAACATTGGTTTTATTATCCAATAACAATATTTGCCATAGTGCCGCTTATTATGTCACCGAGCAAACCTAACATTATCCATGAATTAAAGGTAGATCGCTTACCTTCGCTGCCAAATGTCTTGGTAGAGATGCTCCGTGCCTGTGAAAACAACCAAGCGTCCTTTCAAGAACTTTCTCAAATTATTAGTCGTGATCCTGTGATTGCCGGGCGGGTGATCTTTCTTGCTAATTCTTCGTTTTATAATCCGGGCACTAAGATAACAAGCCTGGAAAGAGCACTTTTTCTTTTAGGCACAGACACTTTAAAATCGATCGTGATTACCGCGTCAATTCAGCAATTCTTTTCGGCATTCAAAAGCGCACACTCTGAATTTTTACAGGCTTTTTGGCAACGCTCTTTATCCTGTGCTTTATTAGCTAAATCCTTAGCAATACTAACCAGCTACCCCAATCCGGATGAAGTCTATCTGACAGGCCTTCTGCACAACATTGGCGAGCTAGTGCTCGACAGCAACCACCCCGGTCTTTATCAACAATCATCTGACTTTTTATCCGATCAAGAGCAACTTGATATTGAGCAAAAGCAATTTTCATTTACTCACGCTCAAGTAGGCGCATACCTTGCTAAAGAGTGGGGGCTTAGCCAATTCACTTGTGATGCCATCGAATTTCATCATGCAGATAAAGGCCTTATTGAAGATGCACATCATTTAGTAAAACTTGTCTATCTCGCTAGTTTTTTAAGCCACCCGGAAAAACACTACTTAGAAGTCCATGATGATATCGCACACCAACTATTTGAATTAAATGCCGCGTTGGTAAATCAAATAGTTTTAAAGATAGATTCAGAAGTCATAGAGATCTCAGGATCTTTAGGCCTAAATACAAGCCATTCCCAACATGCCCTAACGAAACAACAGACTTCAAAAGACAGTCATGATAAAGCTCAACTAGCACTAGCAAAGCAAGTACGTAATATAAGTTTGATCCAAAATGCGATGGGTGAACTTAATCGTGCGAATAATAAAAATGAACTTGAAAACGCACTTCAAAATTCATTAGCCTGGCTTTATGGCTTACAACGCAGCGTTATATTTTGGTTTTCAACTGAAACGAATGAACTCAGTTTTGATCATCCAGACACCAGCAACTCGGTTCCTATCAAATTCAAGCTAGAAGAAAAGAGAAGTCTCCTAGCTCAGGCTGCAATAAATCAAACCATCATCAACTCTATTGACGAAACTGACGAACTAACCGTTGTTGATGCACAAGTAATCAATACCTTACAAACAAATGGTTTTTTATGCATTCCTATTCAAGATACAGAAGGTCTTCTATGCGTGATCGTAGCCGGTTTTAATGATTCATTAAAAGAGCCATCACATTTTAACCAATTCTTAAGTTTTTTCGCCCATGAAACTGCGCCTGTGTGCCGTCGAAACTTGATTAATCTTGCAACTAAAGAGTCCATAGAGAACAAATCGAACCTACCTTTAGAAGATGAACCGTTAGATTCACGCCTTGAAGAAGTGATACATGAAGCAAATAACCCGCTGAGTATTATTAGCAATTATCTGCACTCTTTAGGTCAACGATTAGAAAACAAAGAAGCTTTTAATTCAGGTGAAATAAGCAAAGAATTAAATATTGTTCGCGAAGAAGTGCAACGAACCAGTCTGATCCTATTGCAACTTAAAGACCTGAAACAAGAAACAATCGGCTCCCAGTCTGGCGTAGACATGAACAGTGAAATACAAGCACTCTGTACAATTTACAAAACTTCACTATTCTTAATTAAAAGTATTAGCTGTAAACTCAATTTAGATCCCAAGTTAAAACAGACTAACCTGAATAGAAATGCCTTTAAACAAATCCTGACCAATCTCATTCGTAATGCTACAGAAGCGCTTCCCATTTCTGGGACCGTTACAATTAGTACGAATGCGCGAGTAAATGTCAATGGACAAGATTATGTTGAGTTATGCATAGAAGATAACGGCCCGGGAATCCCGGACGCCATATTAAAAGATTTATTTAAGCCTGTTGTTTCGACAAAAGGCAATGGGCACTCAGGCCTTGGCCTGAGTATTACTAAAAACCTGATCAAGGATGCTAAAGGAACCATCAGCTGTAGAAGCAGCGCAACCGGAACCGTATTTCAGATCTTACTCCCTAAAGAAGCTTAGTGAATAAGTTCTAAAGAAAGTTTCCAATACAGAAATGGTTAGCTTTTGACATGAAAATTAATAAACTGGAGCAATCCTTCAGCCGCCTGAACAGCAAGGCATGTATTTTAATTGTAGATGACGAACTGCGCTTACTCGAAAGCCTGGATAACTTACTTAAAGCTCAGGGCTACCAGACGGTTTGCGCACAAGGTGGCTTAGAAGCATGCAAGCAACTTACCCAGCACACTTTTGATCTCATTTTATTAGACTTGAACATGGCCGACATGAATGGCCATCAGGTGATGGACTTTGTCTCTCAAAATGAGCTAGAAGTGGCAACCGTTGTGGTCAGTGGAGAGTCCTCCTTTTCATCCGTTAGCAAAGCACTCAGACGCGGTGCTTATGACTATCTTCGCAAGCCCTATGACCCAGAAGAATTATTAACCACAGTCAACAGTGCGCTTCAGAAAGTTATTCTCGAAAACGCCCATAATGCAATGCAAACGCGACTGCAAAAATCGGAAGAGTTGCACCGCTATATTGTAAATAGTTCGCCTGACATCGTTTTTATGCTAAACAAAGACGGTCGCTTCACTTTCCTCAATAATAAAGTGGAAAGTATTTTAGGCTATAAAAAAACAGATCTGATCGGCAGACATTATAAATGCATTATTGACCCTACCGATGTTGAGCGGGCCCATTATCTATTTGAAGAACAATCCGGCAAACGGCGAGAGTCATGGGGCTCTGAAATTAGATTAATCGCAAAAAGACAAAACCACAGCGCACGCCACTTTGAAATCACCTTTTTCCCCATCGAAAGACAACTATCTAAATCCCCAAACACCATTGCCCAAAGCACAATTATTGGTACTTACGGCACTGCTAGAGATATCACAGAGCGCAAAGAAGCCGAAGAATTTATTAATTTCCAAGCTTATCATGACTTATTAACGCGGCTTCCTAACCGGGCCCTATTTAAAGATCGTTTAAATATTTCGCTCGCCCAAGCCAAGCGTCACAAAGCTAATTTAGCCGTCATGTTTCTCGACTTAGACCGCTTCAAAATAGTCAATGACACCCTAGGGCATGCCATGGGAGATAGACTACTGCAGTCTGTTGCTCAGCGGTTGGAAGGCTGCGTCAGAAAGTGCGATACCCTATCACGCTTTGGAGGGGATGAATTCACCCTACTACTCCCAACTCTTTCATCGGCTGAAGACGCACGCACGATAGCCAAAAAAGTCATTTCTACCCTAAAGGAGCCATTCATTCTCGGCGACCATGAAGTTTTTGTTGGTGTCAGTATTGGCATAGCTGTCTATCCAAACGGTGGCAGCACTGTCGATCAGCTAATTCAGAATGCAGATGTTGCGATGTATCACGTAAAAGGCCGAGGCAAAGACGGCTACCAGTACTATAACGAAGCCATGGCTATTCATACCTCAAACCGCTTAAGCCTTGAACGCGACCTTCGTTGTGCCTTGGACAACAACGAATTTCGTGTATTTTATCAACCGCAAATCAGCACCCGTACAGGAAAAATGATTGGCGTTGAAGCACTTGTCAGATGGCAACACCCTGAACGAGGCCTGATCTTCCCGGGCGAGTTTATTCCTCTTGCTGAAGAAACGAGACTTATGTCTGATATCAATGACTGGGTGCTAAAAACAGCATGTCATGAAATAAAGGGCTGGATTGATCATGGCCACAAAGACATTCGACTGTCAGTAAATTTCTCTCCACTGCAAGTTGAACACCCTCGATTCGTTCAGCGCTTGCTAAGCTGCCTTAAAGAGGCAAATTTTCCACCGAAAAATTTTGAAATAGAATTAACTGAAAATGTGCTGATGAATGACCTGGAAAATATGACTCAAAAGCTCAGACAACTTTCAGAATACGGCTTAACCATTGCAATAGATGATTTTGGTACAGGCTACTCATCCCTTAATTATTTACGTAAGCTACATATCCATACTTTAAAAGTTGACCAGTCTTTTATCCAGGATATCCGCGATACTCAGGATGAAGCCTGTATCGTCAATGCTATTATATCCATGGCTCACGGCCTTAAATTAAATATTGTTGCAGAAGGCGTGGAAACGGAAACCCAACTGAATTACCTAAAAACCTTAGGCTGCCATGAAATTCAAGGGTTTTATTATGGTCGAGCCGTACCTGCCTCTGAGGCATTCACAAAATTGAATTACAATGCAGACCAGCTGATTGCTGTATAGAAGCCCATGCATGCAATCAGCCTGTAAATTGCCAATAAATATTATTTTTGACTTTTTACAAATAATGAAATTGGAAGGACTTGAAACCTAAGTCTTGCAAGGCATTTGAAAATTCAGCCCTATGCTCCACCGGCTTAGAAAAATAAAGCTGGTGAGCTTGATAATTCAGGGAACCATTATCACCGCCCTGCTTTGCTGGAAGAGCCAATAAGTGCGTAACCCTATTAGCGATAGCGTCACCAGAATCGACCCAAGCTACTCCGGGCAACAACTCCTTTAAACACTGTTTAAGCAAAGGAAAATGCGTACAACCGAGTACTACCGTATCTACACCCTGCCTATCTGAAGTCGCCTTAAATGGCTCTAGAATATCATCTATGACTTGGACATTAAGCGATTGCTCGTTTAATAAGCGCTCAGCCTCCACGACCAAAGCACTTGAGCCTACCTTAACAACGTCACAACCCTGCGCGTAATCATGGATCAATTGATCAGTGTAAGCACGAGTAACCGTTGCTGGTGTAGCTAGAAGGCCTATTCGCTTGGATTTACTCATCAAGGCAGCGGGCTTTATTGCCGGTACCACGCCCACAAAAGGTATTTCATATAAAGCACGCAACTCAGGAAGCATCAATGTACTCACGGTATTGCATGCCAGAACAACCAATTTAGGCTGATGGAGCGCTAACATACTGCCAACGATAGACTTCAAACGCGCACTTAATTCGGCTTCTGGCAGAAGCCCATAGGGAAAGTGTGCATTATCAGCAAAATAAATTATTTGCAGGCTTGGCTGTTGCGTCAAAATAGACTGACAAACACTCAAGCCTCCGACACCAGAGTCAATCACCAGGATTGAATCCGGAAGAGGCGCTCCAGCTATGTTAGCGATAGCCGGAGCGCCCTGTTGAGCCCTTGCCTTATCGTTCAACTTTTTGCCTAAGCAAAGCGCTTTCTCATCGCTGCAATTAATACCCATAAAAATATTAAAGCAGGGATCAGAAATATATTGATAAGTTTTAAACGTGTGCCTAGTGCCTCAATATCCTGATCCAATTGATGCTGTACATCTCTTAGCTGTTTACGGATCTTGAGTTTCTCAGCTTGAAACTTTTCTAGCTCGGCAGCTTGTTCATCACTAAACATTGCGCCGTCACTGTCACCACGCAATTGCTCTAACTCGACTAATTTAGACTCGGTTGTATTCAGCTCTTCTTCCAAAAGCTTCTGCTGTTCCAAGAAACGCGCTTCAGCATCTAAACGAAGAGCCTCTACTTTTTCAAATGGTCTATTGAATCTACCCTGACTTCGAATTTCAATCAGATCAGGATGACCCGAGAAGTTTTCTATCGCATTGACTAAGAAGCTACCATTATCAGCCCAAGGTGATACAAACTGTTGACCAAAGAAATTTTGCACCTGAACCCACAATCGATCACTAAGTACATCAGAGTCTGCCACGACTAACAAACGTAAAGCGTCCGTTTCTAGATTCTTAGCAGGAAGATTCACTTCTGTCGTTTCAGGCTCAGATTGCTCTTCGGTAGCAGCGTCAGGAGACCCAGCTTCTTTTTCTGGTAATTCAACCTCTTCGGTATAACGAATACCATCAGGGAAAGCGGTCTTGGCTTTTCCGGTAATTTTTGCTGCAAGCATGTAACGCTCGCCAGTGGGGGCGAAGTCATTCATCAAGCTCTGAGGGTCTGCCAATGTCGTTAATAGTTGCGTTTCACGTGGCTGCGCTTGATCACTCGTCAACACCAGAGGCGTAACCTGAACATCACTAGCTTCAACTTTATCGAGAATACCTGCAGAGGACCAATTAATACTTTCTAAGCCATGAACAACAATATCTTGCCCTGCTTCGCCCACTGAATCTTGCGGATTAATACTCAATAAACCAATATGCCGCACAGGGTTTCGAGATTGACCCACCCCCACAACCATTGAGTTAGCAAAGTCTGTGATAAACATATCTTCACGAAGCTTTACACCCCAGTTTGGCAATAAGCCTGCTAAATCTGAACGCTGCACGGATGGCATTCCGCCTTGGGCGGCCATGGTTTCGATATAAGGGTCTAGGTAAACAATCGTTCTGCCGCCCCCCATTACGAACTGGTCCACTGCAAATTTTAATTGCTCTGAAAGCTTCTGAGGTGCGATTAAGACAAGCACATCAATATCTGTTATTTCAGTCGCATTATCATCGATCCACTCGACTTGAAAACCTTGTTGAATGAAGTCGAGTACTGTCCATGCCGGACGCGACTGACGCGTCATGTAATCAAAGCCGCCTTGAATTTCGATGCCACTATAAATACCGACTTTCGGTAAAGCAGTTTTAGATAAAGAAGAAATCAGTTTGGTTAATTCATATTCCAGATAAGCTTCTCTATCGGGCTGCATAAAAGGGATCACTTCTTCAGAGCCCGATTCATTTTTAATGCGTAAACCAAAATAAACCACATCGCCCCTGGCCCCGACTGGAACGCCTTGCAGCCCTGCTAAAGCTGCTTCATCTTCCGCTTCAGAAAAAGGTTCCGGGTCTACTTTTTCAAATATCAATTTACCATCTGACAAATTGACGTATTCTTCTATCAGCTCTTCCACACGTTGCGCATAGGTCCGTAAAGCAGGAAGCTGTGAGGTGGCTTTATCTGAAAAGAATAACGTTAAAGTCACAGGGTTCTCGATCGACTTAAGAATACGCTCGGTGCCGTCAGACAAACTATATAAACCGTTTTCGCTTAAATCTAAGCGAGCACCGGTTAAAAATTTAGAACTAATTAAAATGATAAAAAACATCAGTATAAATACACTGATCAATACTTTAGGTGAGGCCGTTAATTTCATGTTATTTATCCCCTAATCCGCTTTCTTCATATCAACAACTAACACAGTGGCATAAAGCCAGGCAGCGATTAGAACCAGAAAATAAATCAAATCCCTTAAGTCAATCACCCCTCGTGAAATGGCTTCAAAATGTGCCAGAAAACTCAAGGTAGCAAAACCATCGACAACCCACATAGGCGCCCAGTTTGAAAATACGTCTTGCACGATGGGAAAACCGCTCACGACCATCAAGAAACACACCACCAAGGTAAGAATAAACGCAATAATCTGGTTTTTAGTGGCCGCAGACAAACAAGAACCAACCGAGAGAAAGCCCCCTGCCATCAACCAGGCACCAATATAACCGGCCAAGATGACACCATTATCAGGGTCACCCAGATAGTTAACCGTTAACCAAAGTGGAAACGTTAACACCAAAGCCAGCCCCATAAACAACCATGCCGCGAGGAACTTTCCCACCACTACCTGGGAGGTGGTAATCGGTAAAGTCATCAATAACTCGATCGTGCCGCTGCGTCGCTCTTCAGACCAAAGTCGCATAGCCACCGCAGGAACTAAGACCAGATATAACCACGGGATAAAGTTAAAGAAAGATGCCAAACTAGCTTGACCCTGTTCAAAAAAACGTCCCAAATAAAAGGTAAACACACCGGATAACATTAAGAAAATAATAATAAATATATAAGCCACGGGTGTAGCAAAGTAGGCTGCCAACTCGCGCCTCAAAATAATATTGATAGGACTCACGCGTTTTGCTCCTGTTTTGTTTCTGTAGCGAGTGATTGACTGATAGTCACCTTTCTGAAGACATCATCTAACTGTCCTTGTTCGACGTGCAGTTCCTCAACCAAGCTATTGTGTTTATGCAGAACGGCATTGACTGATGAAAGAATAGCTTTGCCATCGACAGGATAAACGGTGATCATTCCCGAACTGTCTTGATCCACATGCTGGATATCGCCAAGTGCTTTTAGTTCTTCCAATATTTCTTGGGAAGTAGACTGTAAGCGTATACGCACAGCATTATGTAAATCTGATTTAGCCGCTAATTCTGAAGGCGTACCATCAAACACAACCTTGCCTACAGCTAGAATCATTGCTCGGGTACACACTGCACTTACTTCTTCCAGAATATGCGTGGAGATAATCACGGTCTTGTCTTTGGATAAGTTTCTAATCAGCTCGCGAACCTGATGTTTCTGATTCGGATCCAATCCATCGGTCGGCTCATCAAGGATCAACACTTTAGGATCGTGGATTAGCGCCTGAGCAATACCCAAACGTCGACAGTAACCTTTCGAAAGATTTTCCACCCGCCGATCAAGAACGGATTGAAGCTCTACCTTTTCGACGACATTCTGGATGCGTTTTTTTAATTCTTCCCCAGAGTAACCCCTGACCTGAGCGATAAACTTTAAAGCAGCACTGACGGTCATATCTGCATAGGCTGGCGCACCTTCAGGCAAATACCCAATATCTAACTGTGCAGCGATGGGATTTTTCAGTACGTCGTGCCCAAGCACATTGACTTGCCCACTGCTAGGTGCCAAAAACCCGGTAATTATTTTCATCGTCGTAGATTTACCAGCACCATTAGGCCCTAAAAAACCTAAAACCTCGCCAGGCTGAATGGTGAAACTGACATTATCTACAGCACAAAAATCATCAAAATATTTAGATAAATTCGAAATCTGTATCATGATTAACTCGATTATTTTTCTTTGGGATAAGAAAGCAGAGATTGCTTATTGAGTAGTGATGTTCGATATGCCTTGCATACCAAACGAACAGCGATGAAATATAGTGGCCGCATCCTACCATTTCAAGTCTTTTTAATTTACATTTTGGTATATCTTTCTTCATTATTGGCCTTTTTAAGCTCAGTGTATTTTGCCTTGCACTAATATTGGCTTTACACTAGCCGCCAATTACTAGCCTTTAGGATCGAACTGTTCTATGCGCAACTACTTCAACCTCAGCTCACTTTTTTTTACGCTCCTCAGAAAAATATTGTTTCTATGGGTTAAAACTGAAGTAAAAGGCATAGAAGAAGAGAACCTTCAACTCGACCCAAATAAACCGGTGTGTTATGTTCTTCAATATCGTTCTTTATCTGCTAGGCTAGTTCTTGAGCAAGTATGTAAAAAAGCCGGCCTGCCTTCTTCCCAGTCCGTTCTTAAAATTGGGGATCGCAAAGTAAAACGTTCCGTGGTGTTTTTATATAGCCCACAGGGAAACTTATTTAATAAAAGACAAACCCCGACGGTGTCCAACCGTTTAAAGCAAATTTTTCACGATGTTTCAGAACAAACCGGTGAAGATACTGAAAACTTACTAGACGTCCAACTTGTTCCGGTTTCCCTTTTCTGGGGGCGCTCTCCCGAAAAAGAAAAATCCTGGTTAAAGCTTCTGCTTAGTGATGGCTGGTCCGTACCCAACCATGTAAAACAGTTATTTATTATTCTGTTACATGGAAGACGTACTCTGGTTCAAATCAATCAGCCTCTCTCTGTGCAACATATCTATCAAGAAAGTCAGCATGATGCTGAACGCAGCGCGCGTAAAACGGCTCGTATTTTAAGAGTCCATTTCCGACGCGTCAGACAAACAGTCTTAGGACCAAACTTGTCTCACAGACATAATCTTGTACAAGGCATCATTAACAGCCCGATTGTCAAAAGAAGTATCGAACTTCATGCAAAGGAAGCGAACATTTCTTCAGAAAAGACCCGGCAATTGGCCCTCAAATATGCTGATGAAATTGCCTCAAATCTACAAATATCGACCATTCATTTTTTAGAAAGAATTTTAAATAAGTTATGGCACAAAATTTACAACGGCATTAAGCGCAATAATCTCAATACCGTAAGGGAAGTCACCAAAGACCATGCTGTTATTTATGCGCCTTGCCATCGAAGCCATATAGACTACTTACTACTTTCTTCTATGCTCTTTGAAGAAGGAATCATGGTTCCGCATATTGCTGCCGGCATCAACTTAAACCTCCCCGTTGTTGGCCCCATATTAAGACGCGGCGGTGCATTCTTTATGCGCCGGAGCTTTAAAGGCAATCAGCTATACGCCACGGTGTTCTCTGAATATATTCATACTATTTTTAAGCGCGGCTATTCCGTTGAATATTTTATTGAAGGCGGCCGCAGTCGAACAGGCCGCACGCTAAATCCAAGAGCAGGCATGATCGCCATGACAGTCAGCAGTTACTTAAGAGACCAGCAAAAGCCTATCGCCTTTATTCCGGTCTATTTTGGTTACGAAAAAGTCTTAGAAGGCAGCTCTTATCAGGGCGAACTCAGAGGAAAAGAGAAGAAAAAAGAGTCCATTTTCGGTCTTTTCAAATCTCTCAAGAGCTTACGAAATTCTTTCGGTAAAGTCAGTGTAAATTTCGGCGAACCCATTTATCTTCAGGAATATCTGAACACCCATCAGCCTGACTGGAAAAATGATATCAAACATGCAGAAACCAAACCTGCATGGCTGAATGGATTTGTTGACAAGTTAGCCCTAGAACTCACCACACGCATTAACTCGTCTGCGGCACTGAACCCCATCAACATGACAGCCCTCGCCTTATTGGCAACAGAACGCCACGCCATGGATGCACAGGTTCTAGCCAAAGTGATGACCATGCTTTCAGACCTGCTCAAAGCCTTTCCCTATAGCGACACCATGACTTTTGCTGAAGGTACCGGCGAAGAATGGATTCAACATGCTGAAGATATGAAACTGGTACAACGTCAAAAACAAGCACTCGGTGACATTATCAGTTTAGATGACCGTAATGCGGTGTCATTAACCTACAATCGAAATAATATTTTGCATCTATTTGCGGTGCCCTCATTAATTGCCAGTTTACTGCGCCAAAATAGCAGCATGGAAAAGACACGTTTACACAGCATTTTCCGATCTATTTACCCTTATATTCGATCAGAACTTTTTTTAAGATGGGATGGTGATGATATTGACCCGATATTTGAAGGCTGGCTGAAAGTTCTTACAGACAATGAACTCGTAAAACAAGAAGGCGATATGATTGTTCGCCCTGCTGCTGGCAGTACGCAATTTGTGTACTTATCCATACTTTCGCGCTTTATCATCCCGACACTTCAACGCTATTACACCGTTGTCGCCATATTGATTCAAAACGGTTCGGGTAAATTAGATGCTGCTGAACTAGAAAAACAAAGTACCTTGATGGCTGAGCGTATGTCGATTCTTTTTGGCCTGAATGCACCGGAATTTTTTGATAAGACACTGTTCAGAAATTTCATTGGTGAGTTACAAGAAAAACAATTTTTAACGCTAAACTCAGCAAACAAATTGGTTTATGGCTCAGATGTAACAGAAGCTGTTGAAGATGCACGTTTCGTGCTAGATGCCGAATTAAGACAATCGATCTTGCAAGTCACTAATATGAAAAATGATGATTAATTAAGACACTTGGTGATCGAACAATCAGAAAAGGAATGCTGAAGTTAGCATTCCTTTTTTTATGCCCGAAACCTTGTCATTTCAAGCTAATCCAGCTTTTTATAGACCCCCGTTTTCCAGGATTCAAGCTCAGACAAATACCAAGGCGAGAAACGGTTATCTGACGGCCCACCGGCTAAACAGGTATGTAAGGTTTTTTCACTCAAGTCAGACACCATACGGATTGAAGGCCCAAAACTGGTCTTGCGCCCTGCATTTGTATAAATTTGCCCCTGATGCGGCGTAGCACGCCCGCCAATTACCGGTACAGGCGGTGTATCAAAGCCCATAAATTCAGGTAGTTTTCCTTGAAATAGTATATTTGTGAAGACCACCGAATTAACAGCCTTCCAAGGAATCGCCTTGTACTTTCTTTTTGCCACTTTAAAGGCTTTGATAAAGGCTTCAGACTGGCTCGGCAAGTCGCCGCCCGCTTTACCAAACCAAGGAGAATCAGGATTTAATAAAACCCGATCAAAATTTTGGTAGAAATCAATAAACACCCCAGTTTGCGTACTCAAATGGCGCATCACATCTTTGCCAATACCAGACTTAGAGCCACCAAATACCACCATTCGCAGTGCGGCATAGAAATCTTCAAATAAAGGCGCCGCAATCGACTCTAGATCATAGTTTCGATTCCAGTTTTTTAACGCAGTATAGGCGCTACTCTGCTCATTCTTGGCCTCTAATAAAGGCAGCAATACCGCTAAAAACTCCTCAGCTTGAATCGAATACACATCAAACTGGATTTTCTGTGATGAAACTACATCATGCCGATCATTTTCTTCAATTAACTGGGTAATCCGTCGGGCACGATAATCGCCCATTGGCATGTTAATGGGAGAACATTTACCGTAGTGATTTAAATCCTGATTTGCGGTAACGATAAACCCTTCTTGGGGATTTTCAACACATGGCAAGTCCGCGGCATCAACCATACCCTGCCAATCATATTTTTTTTCCCAACCTGGCATCGGTGCAAAGCCGTTCCAACTTTTATGTCGCTTTGGCATTAAACCAGACATCTGATAAACAATATTATTTTGCTCATCTGCCACCACCCAATTCCATGCAGACTCCATCTTAGCTAAGCAGGCCGCCGCTTCTTTCGCGTTACTAGCCTTTGCAAGACTTAAACTTGCCATCAGCGTTATCGCGCCCATCGAATCTGCAGCCCATTTGGTGGCTAAATATCTCCCCGCTTCATTTGGGTCGCCATCCAAGATACCGTGGTGATTTTCATAAAAATGAAGCGTTTCATCTGCATGTTTCTTACGTTTAATCAGCTCAGTTCGTTTTTCAAATTCTACCCATTTTCGCCCATGCTTATATTTACCCTCTTTACATTCTTCAACCCAGCTATCAATGGTATCCATAAAGGTATAAGTCACACCCCACGCGAAATCATTAGAGCGACCAATGATCACAGCGGGCAAACCCGGCATTCCCATGCCCTTCACGGTATTTTCTGGCCAACTAAGGCTTTGCTCACACCAAACATTAGGCAAGCGGTTAATTTCCAAATGGGGGTCATTCGCCATAATGGCCTGACCAGACGTCGTTTTACTACCTGAAATCACCCAATTGTTTGAAGCCATCATTCTTGGCAAGGCTAAATTCCAGATTAGTTCCTGCGGTACAATGCGTTCGCCCAGCCGGACACTTTCAATCAAGTCACGGTCAAACTCTGATAAGTCGATTGGAAATAACGCGGCTAGTTGTTCAGAATTAACACCGGCTTGCACAAGCTCTATAAATAGCCGTTCCACCTCTGCTTGCGATTGAGCCAGGGTTAAGTAGCTCGCCATTCTAGATACTAAAATACTATCCTGAATCCGCCAGGGTTCAGGCTGATAGCCTAATAACTTAATTGCAGTTATTTTTTTACTCGAAAGCCCCGCATTCACCCCATCACAATATGACTGAGCTAAGGCTAAGGACAAACCATCTAACTTGGCGACCTCGTCATCCACAGAACCAAACCAATTCGCTTTACGAAAAAAATGATCAATTTTTAGCGAGTCTTCAGTATCAGACAATAATTCGCATAACCTGCCTTGACCTAATATACGCATCATCAGTAATTGGGTGCTACGGTCAATAGCATGCGCATAACCGCTACCCCAAAGGACATCGCTGAATGATTCTGCTTTAATTTGCGGTACACCCGCCTCATTGCGAACAATTGTTAAGTTTTGAGGTTTCGGGCCTGTTAGCTTTATTGTTTTTTTTGTTTTAAACATACACATCACTCTATGGTTATTATTCGCCAATGTCCGACCAGACAAAAAACCAAACTATTTAACTAGCGAATTCAATTTGTTCAATGGCAAATTGAATTTGATCTGATTCAAAACCGCGTGTCATTAAAAACCGCATTTGCTTGGACTTTTCTTTGTAGATCTCATCTTTTTCAGCTGATTTGAAGCCATTACCAAAACGTTTCTGTCTCACATCACTCGCTGAAGCAAACCAATCTTCATCAAATTCAGAAAAAACCTCTGAAATAATCGTATTAGCCACGCCGTTTTGCTTGAGTAAATAGCGAATTTTTTGAGGGCCTTGGCCCCTCAAATAATGATGACGAAGAATCATTTGCGCATATCGACGATCGTCCAAATAACCGCGTGTTTGTAAATCTTGCAAAACCAACTCAATAGCTGCTTCATCATAGTCTTTTTTAATCAGTTTCTGTTTCAATTCTTGTAGACTATGGTCACGGCGTGCCAACAAGCTTACAGCATGATGCATCGGGTTTTGTTTATCCTTATTTGATGCCACAAACGACTCCTGAAGATATATAACTGATGACCTATTCTTAAATGACTACTCATAAGACTATGTTAATAGCATTTTATCTAGCACATTCTAGATTAAGTAATGGGCATTTTTCATTAAGCTAGGTTAGAATGCAAAGCCTTATACTCAGGATGCATCTGCTTTCTTAGACTAATAACAAAGCCAAAAGCAGCATCGTTCCACAATATCGAACTTTTGTTTATTTCAAGACTACAGGACAAACCATGGCAACTTTTCTGTCAAAACTTTTTAAACCTAAATGGCAAAGTAAACACCTTGAAACACGCAAGCAAGCATTAGAATTACTTGATGGTTTGAAAGCTGAAGATTTAAACATACTCACTCAATTGGCAGAAAACGATCCTTCACCCGAAATTCAAGCGTTAGCCATTCAAAAAATAACAGATACCGAGGTACTTATAGCCCTTCATAAGAAGGCAAAAGACGACTTGAAAGCCCATTTAGAGAAACGGCTTTATGCGCTTGCTTCGGCACAATCCCTGAGTATTTTCGATTTAATATTAGATCTTGATCTACTCACCGATATGATTATTAAATCAAACCAAGCTGACAGCTATATTCGAGGCTTAGCCAGAATTAACAACCCTCAAGTTCTGCTAAAAATTGCAACACAAAGTCGCAATGCACAAATTCGCCAAGCAGCGGCTGAATTAATTGATAGCGAAAAAGAACTTAATGAACTTTTTGGCATAGCAAAAAACAAAGATAAAACGGTTTATCAAATATCCAAAAGCAAGCTGTCAGAAATACGTGCGAGCACGCAAAAAGAGGCTGAAAATCAAGAAAGAATCTGCAAACTTCTTAAAGACTTAGAAAACCTAAGCCGAACTGAAGCGCTTCAACATTTTGATGCACGCCTGGCTCATTTGACCAAACAGTGGGAAGAACTAAGCACTATTGCAAATGACCAGCAGAACAAACAGTTTACCGAGCTCACAAGCCAGTGTGAAAACAAACTTAAAACCATCATTGCTTCTGAGTCTGCCAAACCAGAAACGAAAACCAGCGAAGCTGAACAAACTGAAGCACAAGCGGCACAAGGCGAGCTAGACGCAACATTATCTACAATCAAAGACACCCTTACCCGCTTCCAACACCAAGCCTTAAAGACACTTGAGATCTCAGCACTAGACGCATTAATAAAAACACAAGAGAACAGATGGTTGGAAGCCACTAGAGAGATTGATCTAAACAAGCTCCAACATAAAACCTATTCAGATGGCATAGCTCAATTACGCCATTATTTGAAAGCAATGCATAGCCTTGCAGATCAATCGGAAGTGCTTACCACCACTTCCGCTGCATTAAGCCAAACAAATAACTTAACCCCCCATGAACTTGAGCAATACCGCAAGACCCTTAAAACTGCATTGAAAAACATCGATTGGCCTCAGAATTTTTTTGTACCTGAAGTCATCGTAGAAGCACAAAGCGCGATTGCTATTAGTAATGAAAAAAAACAAGAACTAGTTGAGAAGCAGAAGCTTATTGAAGCAAGGATAAGCGACCTTATTGAGAAAATGGATATCTCACTTGAAGACAAACAAATCAAAACTGCGTCACAGGATCTTAAAGACATTCAAGCCAACCTGAGCAAGCTAGAAAGCAAACAAGCTGCTCACTTCCAACAAGGTCTAGCTTTAAGAATCAATCAGTTAAATGAATTACGCGATTGGCAAGGTTATGCAAACACGCCCAAGCAAGAAGAGCTATGTGATGCGATGGAGCGCTTGGCTGAAACACATATTGACCCTGCTGAGAAAGCTGAAAAGATCAAAGCAATGCAACAAGAATGGAAGAGTTTAGGCGGAACAGGTAACCAGGAGTTATGGAGCCGTTTCAAAACCGCGGCGGATAAAGCCTTCGAACCTTGCGCATTATTCTTCGCGGAACAGAAACAACTAAAACAAAACAACCTGCACAAACGCGAAATGCTTTTATCGCAAATAAAAGCGTACACCGCCGAGATTGATTGGGTTCAAGCCAGTAGCAAAAATGTTAACCCAAGCTGGACGAATTCTGATTGGAAAGCCGCTGACAAAATAAACCGCCAAGCACGTCAGGAATGGAAAGATGCCTTCCCTGTTGACTTCAAAGCAAACAAAGCACTTCAAGCCGAATTCAATAAAGTAATGGATGAGTTTGATCAGCACCTGGAAAATGAAAAAGCCTATAATCTAAGTTTAAAACAAGCCGTTGTCGATAAAGCTAATGAACTCATAAATGCCGATGATATAGATGCCAGCATCCAAACCGTAAAAGCACTGCAAGACCAATGGCAAAAGATTGGCATTACCCATCACAAAGCAGACCGAAAGCTTTGGGCAGAATACAGAAGTGCTTGTGATGCTATTTTTACTAAGCGCCAAGAACTACGCGAAGCAAAACGCTCAGAACTTGATGAGACAATTCACGCTGCAAATGCGACTTGCAGTGCATTAGAAGAAGCAAGCTCAGAACTTTCACGTAAGTCTCTGGAAGAGTTAAAAGCACAATTAATTGAGAATAAAAAAGCAGCGCAGACCTTGCCGACTCTGCCGGCTAAAGTACACGAAAAAATCATACAAAGATTCGATGCCATTTCCAGCAAGATAAACCTTGAACTAGCAACTCGAGAAAGCCAAAAGAAACAAGCAGTTTGGCTTGAGATAGCCCGAAAATCTTCTGTACTTAAACAAGTATTTCGTGAACTAAGAAAACAACAGCAGCCGCTAAGCGAAGAGAGAGCTAATGAAATTACCCAACAATTAGCTTCCGTGACACAACTCCCTAATAACTTAGAAAATAAACTCAACCTTGTCTGGCAAGACATTAAGACAGGCAATACTGAATCACTCAGTATTTTAAACGAAAACCAAGCGCGAGAAATCTGTATTGCTTGTGAAATTGCCGCCGGGCTCGAATCTCCCGAGTCGGATAAGGCCTTACGTATGCACTTGCAAGTAAGCCGTTTATCAGAAGGTCTCTCTTCTGCGGGTGAGAATGTATCCCGGGAAACTCAATTAGAAAATGCGATGACTAAATGGTATCTATCTGTTGCGGATTTGGATCTTGATTTAAGTGCTTTTGAGTGTCGTGTTGATGCCGCCAGAAATAAACTACAGCCCTAATAATTATGAGAATGCCTTTTTTAGATATTTTTCAGCAGCAATAATAGTTGCCTAAAAATATCAAAAAAAGCCTCGTAATTTGACAGGTAACTATCTGAATTTTTAGACCATCAGAATCGAGGATAATTCTGTGATACCTTTAATTTTTGCTCAACCAACAAAGCCACAACAGGCCGCTGACTTTCTTGCCACTGAAAGTCTGGCAACTCAATTTTCAAAGGCGCTGAATGGTGAAATAGCAAAATTTGAGATCAGAAATTTCCCAGATGGCGAAACTTATCTAAGAGTGCACAATGATTGTTTAAATCGAGACATATTCATACTCGCCAACCTTCATCAACCGAACAGTAAAGTCCTACCGCTTATTTATCTATGCGAGGTACTCAGAGATATAGGCTGCAATAAAATCACTCTGATTGCCCCCTACTTGCCATATATGCGCCAAGATATTCAATTCCACCCTGGGGAAGCTGTCACGTCTCGTTTTTTTGCCAAGCTCACCAGCCAATATATCGACCACCTCATCACCATCGACCCCCATTTGCATCGCTATCACAGCCTCTCGCAAATCTATGCATGTGAAACCACTGTGATTCAGGCTAACCCAGTCATTGCTGAATGGATTAAAACCAACATTGAAAAACCGTTTATTGTCGGCCCGGATAGCGAGAGCCAACAATGGGCTGTTGGTGTGGCTAATATGATCAATTGCCCCTATCTGGTTCTCGAAAAGCAACGGTTCGGTGATAAGGACGTTAGCGTCAGCGCCTCCAGCGCAGAGGCATTTAAAGGACTGACTCCTGTGATAATAGATGACATCATTTCAACCGGACGAACAATGGTTAAAACCGCAGAGTGGTTAATCAAAGAAGGTTTTCAGCCACCAGTGTGTATTGGCGTTCATGCATTATTCTCGGGAGATGCACTGTCGATCATGCATCAAGCGAAAATAGAAAAAATAATAACCTGCTCTACAATTTCGCACCCTAGCAATGAAATAAATATTAGCCAGGTATTAATTGATTCAGTAAAAGCTTTATAGAGTATGATAAGAAGCACTAATAATAAGCGCTTCTAAAGTGCGAACTAAACTTTATCAACTGATGCCTATTAGAACGTATATTGTAAAGCAAGGCCGACATAATCCAGATCCGTATCCAGGTCATCACCTGCACCGAAAATCCCTATTTCATCACGTTCGAATTCAACATCAAAACGAGTGTATTCAAGACGAAGATCTAAACCATCAGATAAGGCAAGCGATGCACCGGCGCCATAAAATAATTCTTGGCCATCTGTGTTACTAGTAGCCCCTAAGGCTTTAAAGTCAGCATCCCACCAAAGATTCCCCCCCAAGGCATACAAGGTTACAAACTCACCCAATGGCAAACCTGCTTTAACTGCCAATGAATAGCCTTCAATATCTGCGCTGGCGACTTGATCACCGTATTTACCAAAATCAATATACGAACCCTCTATCGACACTACTTGGTTAAATTGGCCACCTATATAAATACGGCCTACATCATTATCATCATCAAACTCATCTGCCCCTTTGGCTTTCACAAAACCATAACCAGCACCGAGATATACACCTTGATGGTCAACCTCATGAGTTTCTGCTTGTACGCCTCCCGTAACCAATGCTAAAGATAGTGCAGCTAATGAATGTTTTAATAACTTCATAATATCTCCTTACTATGCAAAAGGTTTTGACACTCACTAAAGACAAATCAAGATGCATGCCAAATTTCAAAATGTATGAGTCAAGGCACTTCCTATTCGATCGACTAAATATTAAGTCTAAGCATCTCTATTTATTACATAGATATTTGTAAATTTTACCTTCACAATTAACCTTTATAAGCATACTCAATCCATTAAACCGGACTGATATGAAGGTTTCTCTGATAAGAAATAAGAATATTCTTGTAAACCATGGCGTTTTACGTTATTTGTGCGCCCTATTAATTGACGTATTTTTTGCTTCTTTGTTAGGGTGTAACAACTTAAGACACTCATATCAAAGCTGTTCGTTTATTTGCATTTGAAACCAACCAATGAATGCCATATCTTAGCCACCTTAAAATCGGCAAAATTAACGTATTCCGGTCCAGGAGATAGAATTGACTCAACAAAAAGACACCCCTTGGGATATCAAAAAATCAGCAGATCTATATGGTATAGATCGTTGGGGCAACGATTATTTTGGTTTATCCGAAGATGGTAAGGTCACAGCAAAGACCTTAAATACTGCCATTCCTCTTTTAGATATTGTTGAAGGTATGATTGACCGTGACCTTCAAATGCCTGTTTTGCTGCGAATTGAAAATATTCTTGATGCACAAATTCAGCGTTTAAATGAAGCCTTTGCAACTGCAATCAAGAAAGTGGGTTATAAGTCTCGCTATCGCGGCGTTTACCCCATCAAAGTAAATCAACAAGCACAAGTGGTTGAAGAAATTGCTAAATTTGGTGCGCGCTACCAACACGGTCTAGAAGTCGGTAGCAAACCAGAAATGATCGCGGCACTGTCTACCCTTACTGAGCCTGGCAGCCTGATCATTTGCAATGGTTACAAAGACAAAGAGTTTATCGAACTGGGTCTTCAAGCATCCAAACTAGGCTATACCTGTTTTTTTGTAATAGAGACAATCACCGAACTCCCGATCATCATTGAATGCAGCCGGGCGATGGGCATAGAACCCACAATTGGTGTGCGCGTTAAAATGACATCTCAAGTCAGTGGCCATTGGAACTCCACCAGTGGGGACCGAAGCGTATTCGGTTTAACCAGTACTCAACTGATTGATGTTGTTGATACCCTCAAAAGAGAAGACATGCTGCAATGTTTGCAACTACTTCATTGCCATTTGGGTTCACAAATTCCGAGTATTCACGAAATAAGAAGTGGCGTCGTTGAAGCATGCCGTTACTACACAGACTTAGTCAATGAAGGTGCGGTACTGACGCATATTGACTTAGGTGGTGGTTTAGCGGTTGATTACACCGGCGCGCAGAGTAACGATGATAAAAGCCGAAACTATAGCCTTGATGAATATTGTGAAGATATCGTCGATACACTAAAACAGACACTGGATGACTACAACATTGAACATCCTATTATTGTCACCGAATCTGGTCGCGCAACGGTTGCTTATTCTTCAATATTATTATTTAACATTTTAGATACCAACACCTTTGAGCCAATCAGCCTGCCCGAAGCAAGTGAAGATGAACACAGCTTATTAACCAAGATGCGCGATATCCTAGGTTATTTGACACCTCAACGCGTTCAAGAGTGTTATAACGATGCCCACTTCTACCGCGATGAAGTAAGAGAGCTATTCAAGCGCGGCCAAATCAACCTTCGTGAACGCTCTGTGGCCGAAAATCTATTTTTAGATGTGCTGCATCGTATTGCTGACTTGATAGATACAATGGACAGAATTCCACCTGATTTGGAAAATTTGAAACTATCTTTAGCTGATATTTACTATGGCAACTTTAGCTTGTTTCAATCTTTACCCGACATGTGGGCGATCGATCAGGTGTTCCCGATCATGCCGATCCACAGGCTAGAAGAAGAGCCAACACGACAAGCTGTGATTGCCGATATCACCTGCGACTGCGATGGCAAGATTGATAGCTTTATTGATGAATTCGAAACAGCTAAAACGCTTGCTTTGCATGCCCTTAAAGAAAATGAAGAATATTACTTAGGGGTCTTTTTAGTCGGCGCATATCAAGAAACGCTTGGCGATTTGCATAATTTATTTGGTGATACCAATGTTGTCAGTGTGCGCATCAATTCAGATAAAACATTCGACTTTGTCAAAGAAATGCATGGCGACACAATTTCAGATGTCTTAAGTTACGTTGAATATCAGCCAAAAGAAATGGAAATCAATTTCAGAAATACCGCAGAGCGCGCAGTGAAAGAAGGCCGGATTACCGCAAAAGAGCGTCAGCAAATGATTAAGAATTTTCACGCCAGTATGCGTGGCTATACCTACTACGAAAAAGACTAATCAAATTCTTAAACTGACACATTGAATCTTACTTTATACTTTACGTTTACATATTAGATAGATAGGAAAAAATCATGGCGAAAGTTCTTATTATTGGCGCAGGTGGCGTCAGCCAAGTCGTTGTTCATAAGTGTGCGCAACTTCCAGAGGTATTTTCAGAGATCGTCTTGGCGAGCCGGACTAAATCAAAATGCGATGCCATCGCTGCCCAAGTGAAAACCAACTACGGGCGTGTGATCGAAACAGCTCAAGTGGATGCAGATAATGTCCCTGAATTGGCGGCTCTGATCAATCAAGTCAAACCTTTTATGGTGATCAACGTTGCCCTGCCTTACCAAGATCTCACGATTATGGATGCTTGCCTTGAAACTGGCGTACATTATCTTGATACTGCAAACTACGAGCCATTGGATACCGCTAAGTTTGAATACAGCTGGCAGTGGGCGTATCAAGAACGCTTTGAAAAGGCAGGTTTGATGGCTTTGCTAGGTTCTGGTTTTGACCCAGGTGCCACCAACATGTTCACCGCTTATATTGCCAAGCATTATTTCGATGAAATTCAATACCTAGATATTATCGATGTAAACGGTGGCGATCACGGCTACCCATTTGCCACTAACTTCAACCCTGAAATCAACATCCGTGAAGTGACGGCGGAATGTCGCCATTGGGAAGACGGCAAGTTTGTTGAAACGCCGGCTATGTCTACCAAGCAGAGCTTCACCTGCCCTGACGGCGTCGGTACGTACAACATTTTCAGAATGTATCATGAAGAGTTAGAGTCCTTAACGAAGAACTTCCCAACGATTAAACGCGCACAGTTCTGGATGAGTTTTGGTGATAGCTACCTTAAGCATCTTGAAGTATTGGGCAATGTGGGTATGACAGGCATCGATCCGATTGAATTTCAAGGCCAGCAAATTGTGCCTATTCAGTTTTTGAGAGCATTACTGCCAGACCCTTCAACACTGGGTCCGCGTACTAAAGGTAAAACCTGTATTGGTTGTGTCGTCAGAGGCATCAAAGACGGCAAAGAAAAAACGGTATTTTTGTATAACATCAAAGATCATCAAGATTGCTATAAAGAAGTTCAGTCTCAAGCTATTTCCTATACAACAGGTGTGCCTGCGATGATCGGCGCAAAAATGATGATCGAAGGTACTTGGATGAAACCGGGCGTGTTTAACATCGAACAGTTAGACCCAGATGCCTTTATGGATGACATGAATAAGCACGGCTTACCCTGGCAAGTTATTGAAGAACCTGGCTTTGACTTAATCTAAGCCTCCCGAGGCTGCTGAGCAGCCTCTTGTCTGTTTTCTTTCATTCTTCACACCATATTAAGAGACTCGACTTCTAACGATGATTAAAAGTAAAAGTTTTACCAAATTTGATGCAACACGCACTCCCTCTCCTTGCTTCGTTGTTGATGAAGTCGCAATTGAAGAAAACCTGAAAATATTAAAGCGCGTGCAAGATGAATCAGGCGCCAAAATTTTAATGGCCCTGAAAGCATTTTCTATGTTCAATCTTGCACCTTTAATCAGTTCTTATTTAAAAGGAACCTGTGCCAGTGGTTTGCATGAGGCTCGTTTGGGTCGTGAAGAATTTGGCGGCGAAGTTCATACTTTTTCAGCGGCTTATACCGAAGCGGACCTTAAAGAAATCCTAAAGATTACTGACCACCTTGTATTTAACTCATTTGGTCAATGGCAGCGATTTCAGCCGATGCTTTTAGAAGCAAAAAAGACCAGACCACACTTGGAGTTTGGTTTACGTGTTAACCCCATGCATTCTGAAGGCGCCGTTCCAATTTACGACCCTTGTGCACCAGGCTCACGTTTAGGCATTCCGAAACAAGCCTTTGAAGGACAGAGTCTTGAAGGCATCAGCGGTCTGCACTTTCATACTTTGTGTGAACAAGAATATGAACCCTTGGACAGAACCTTGACCGCTGTGGAAGAACAATTTGGTGACTGGATTCATCAACTCGAGTGGGTCAACTTTGGTGGTGGTCACCATATTACTCGTGATGATTATAATGTCGACGCACTTATCGAGCGAATCAAAGCATTCCAAAAGAAATATGATGTTCAAGTTTATCTGGAACCCGGTGAAGCTACTGCGATTCATACCGGTGTGTTAGTAGCCGAAGTCTTAGACCTGACACATAATCAAATGGATCTTGCGATACTCGACACTTCCGCAACGTGCCACATGCCGGATACACTCGAGATGCCCTATCGTGCAGAAATTTTTTATTCCGGTGAGAACAATGAGAAAGCACACTCTTACCGTTTGGGAGGACAAACCTGTCTGGCAGGTGATGTGATGGGCGACTACAGTTTTGATAAGCCATTGGAAATTGGCCAACGACTAATTTTTGATGACATGGCCCATTACACCATGGTAAAAACATCTACGTTTAATGGTATTGGGCTTCCCAGCCTAGCAGTGTGGAACTCCAAAACAGATGATCTTCGTATCATCAAACAATTTTCTTATGAAGATTTTAGAAATCGACTTTCTTGATTAGCTCAATGAAGTTAGAGTTTAAATAATACCGCTCATTGAGCCTGTCGAAATGAACTGAATGAAACTCAGACTTTCGATAAATACCCTTCGACAAACTTAGGGAGCGTCTTTGATAAACAACAGGTGATAAAACCCCATGGATAATTTTGACCAATTGGTAGCGCCAGGCTATCCAGTTTTCTTAGGCTCTGAAATAAAGCAACCAAAGCCGGAAGAAGCTTTTTTCCATGTACTACCCATCCCCTATGAGGAATCGGTATCATATGGTGGTGGAACAGCTGAAGG